>NZ_JACARS010000102.1:0-8829 GCF_013386485.1 Pseudomonas sp. P7758
CCCCACCACCGTCGGCTGACTGAACAACGACCGGGCATCCACCTCCAACCCCGCCTTACGCAGCCGCGCCACCACCCCCACGGCCAACAACGAATGCCCTCCCAACTCAAAAAAGTGATCCTGACGCCCCACCCGATCCAGCTTCAGCACCTGCGCCCAAACCCCAGCAATCACCGTCTCCACCTCCCCCTGAGGCGGTTCATAGGCGCGACTCAACACCGCCTCCACCCCAGGCTCCGGCAACCCCTTGCGATCCAGCTTCCCCGCCGGATTAAGCGGCCACACCTCCACCCGCACAAACGCCGAAGGCACCATGTACTCAGGCAACCCCTCCACCATGTAACTGCGCAACGCCTCAAGCCCCGGCACCGCA
This sequence comes from Pseudomonas sp. P7758, assembly GCF_013386485.1. NCBI lineage: Bacteria > Pseudomonadati > Pseudomonadota > Gammaproteobacteria > Pseudomonadales > Pseudomonadaceae > Pseudomonas > Pseudomonas sp. P7758. The sequence goes on from NZ_JACARS010000102.1 coordinate 374, forward strand.
TCACGAACAGTGAAATACGCCACCAACCGCTCATCCCGAATCAACGCCGCCACCTCGCGCAATGCAGGATGCGCCGCCAACCGCGCCTCAACCTCCCCCAGCTCCAGCCGCACCCCACGCAGCTTCACCTGAAAGTCATTGCGCCCCAGAAACTCCAGGTTCCCGTCCGGCAAATACCGCACCAGATCCCCCGTGCGATACAACCGATCCCCCGCCACAAACGGGCTATCGATAAACCGCTCCGCCGTCATCTGCGCCAACCCCAGATACCCGCGAGCCACGCCCACCCCGCCGATATGCAACTGCCCACTGCACCCCAGCGGCACCGGCCGATCATGCTCATCCAATACGTAAAGCCGGGTATTACTGATGGCCCGCCCAATCGGCAACTGCAACCCCGGCACCGGCGCACCCGGCTCCAGCGTCCAGGCACTGCTGTCCACCGTCGCCTCGGTCGGTCCGTAGACGTTATGCAAGCGCACCTTGGGCAATCGCGCCTGAACCCCACGGGCCAAGGCCTCTGTCAGCTCCCCGCCACCGCATAAAACGTCGGTAAGGCTGGTACAAAGCGCAGACTCCTCCAGCTCCAGAAACTGCTGCAACATCGCCGGCACAAACTTGATCACGCTGACCTGTTGCTCACGAATCACCTGCGCCAGGTACGCCGGTTCACGGTGCCCATCGGGACGCGCCAGGACCAGGCGCATGCCATTGGTCAGCGGCCAGAACAGCTCCCACACCGAACCGTCAAAACTGAACGGCGCCCGCTGCAACAACGCGCCACCCTCGGCATTCGGGCACAGTTGCGAGCCCCAGTGCATCAGGTTGCCCAGGCCCCGATGCTCGATCATCACGCCCTTGGGCGTGCCGGTGGAGCCGGAGGTGTACATCACGTACGCCAGGTTGCGTACGCTCAGCCCCGGCACTCGCGGGTTGCCTTCAGGCGCCTGGTGCCAGGCGCCGTGGTCGAGGTCGATCACCGGTATCGACACCTCCCCCGGCAAATCCCGGGTCGCGCCGTGTACCAGCAAGGCGACCGGCGCGCTGTCTTGCAGCATGTAGGCGAGACGCTCGCGAGGGTAGCCCGGGTCCAACGGTACATAGGCGCCCCCCGCCTTGAGGATGGCCAGCAAGCCCACCACCAGGTCCAACCCGCGCTCGACACACAAGGCGACCCGCGAATCCGGCTGCACGCCGCGCTCGCGCAGGTGATAGGCCAGGCGGTTGGCGCGCTCGTTGAGCTGGCGGTAAGTCAGTTGCTGCTCACCGGCCTGCACCGCCACCGCGTGAGGTGTGTGCCGGGCATGGGCTTCGAACAAGGCGTGGACGGTCTGGTCCACGGGGTAGTCGGTTTCGCTGGCGTTGAAGTCCACCAGTTGCTGTTGCAGTTCGGTCGCGGGCAGCACCTGTACATCGAACAGCGGCGCCTCGGGCGTCTCCACCAACCCCGCCAGCACCGTGCCAAGGTAGTCCAGCAGGCGCTGGGCACCGACCTTGCGGGGCGCCTTGGCCTTGAGCCGGAAACCGCTGGCCAGGTCGTCCACCGTCAGCATCAGTGGGTAGCTGAGGATGTCTTCGCTGCTCAGCAATTCGATGCCGGGCTGCAGCACCTCGAGTGCCTCGACCGAGACATGCCGGTAATTCAGCAGGCTGTTGAACAGCGGTGTGACGCCGCTGCAACGCTGGGCCAACGCCAGGGACGCTTGCTCGTGGGCGAGCAAGGCGCTGAGTTGCTGCTGCGTCTGCCTGATCGCCTCGCGCACTGTCACCCCGGCCAGGCGTACCCGCAGCGGCAAGGTGTTGATGAACATGCCCAGGGCACGGTCGGCGCCCTCACCTGCTTGCAAACGCCCCAGCAGAACCGTACCAAACACCACATCGTCACGGCCCGAGACGCGACCCAGTACCTGGGCCCACGCCAGATGAAACAGGCTCGCCGCGCTGACACCCAAGGTGCGGGCCTGCTCGCGCAACAACTGGCCGAGTGCGTCGGGAAGCAGCAGGTCGGCTTCCTCGGTGTCACGGCGATCCGCCTGGCGTTCCTGTAAACCGAAGGCCAGGGTCGGCTCGTCGACATCCGCCAGCCGCTCGCGAAAGAACGCTTCGTGCCCGGCCTCGCGTTCCGCTGACCGGGCCTGGGCGACCACGTTGCGATAGGGCACCGGCGCCGGCAATTGCTGTTGCTGGCCAAGCAGATGCGCCTGGATTTCCGCCATCAGTACTTGCGTCGATGTGGCGTCGTTCACCAGGTGATGGAAACGCAGCATGCCCACCCAACGGCGGTTCTGCCGGTCTTCGGCGTAATCCAGGGCCATCAGCGGCGCCTTGCGCAAGTCCAGTGGCCGCTGGCGTTCGCGCAGTTGTTCGAGAATTGAGTCCCCCTGGAGGGCCACCGATTGCACGTCCAGAATCGCCTTGCGCCACACCACTTGCATCGGTTGTTCGAGGGCATCCCACGCCAGGCTGGTGCGCAGGATGTCATGGCGGTCGATCACCTGTTGCAGCGCCTGGGCGAACGCTTCCAGCTGTTCACGGCGGGCAAAGCTGAACATCGCGTGTTGCTGGTACGGATCGCGCTCGTCGGTGATGTGGTGATACAGCAGGCCTTCCTGCAACGGCGCCAGCGGGTAGATCTCCTGCACATTGGCGGCGCCGCCGGGGATCGCGGCGACGATGCGTTCTATCGTCGGCGGGTCCAGTTCGGCCAGCGCCAGCAGGTCCGGAGTAATCAATTGGCAACCCGCCGGAACACGGTTGGCCGGCACATCAAGCACGGTGCCCTGGCCAACCGCTGCCGCCAGTGCGGCCAGGGTCGGCTGGCCGAACAGCACCTGCACGTCGGCCTGCAACCCGACCTGGCGCATGTGCTGCACCAACTGGACCGCCAACAGCGAATGGCCGCCCAACTCGAAGAAATGGTCATGCCGCCCCACCCGCTCGACGTGCAGCACATCGGCCCAGATCTGCGCCAGGGCGATTTCCGTAGGCCCTTCGGGGGCTTCGTAAATTCGACTGACAAATGCATCGGCACCGGGTGCCGGCAAGGCCTTGCGGTCGAGTTTGCCGTTGGCCGTCAGGGGCAGCGCGTCCAGCTTTACGTAGGCCTGCGGCACCATGTAATCCGGCAAGCGTGATTTAAGATGGGCGCGAAGCGCTTCAATCGCTACCGGCGCATGCTCGGTGAACCAGGCCAACAGCTGCCCCTCGCGTACCAGCACCACCGCTTCGGTGACCCCTTCATAAGCCGCCAGGGCGGACTCGATCTCCCCCGGCTCGATGCGCACGCCGCGAATCTTTACCTGGTCGTCGTTGCGGCCCAAATATTCAATATTCCCATCCGGCAGCCAACGCGCCAGGTCGCCGGTGCGGTACATGCGGCCCGTGTTGAATGGGTCATCAAGGAAACGCTCTGCGGTCATGTCCGGGCGGTTCAAATAGCCCCGCGCCACGCCTTTCCCGCCGACGTACAACTCGCCTGCAGTACCGATGGGCACCGGCCGCTGTTGCTCATCCAGCAGGTAGACCGCGGCATTCGCGATGGGTTTGCCGATGTGCAGCGCCTGCCCGGCCTCAACGAGGCCCGAGGTGGCAACCACGGTGGCTTCAGTGGGACCGTAGTTGTTGATCACCGCGAAACTGCGCGCCTGGTTGAACTGGCGCAGGCGGTCGCCACCGATCAGCAGCGTGCGCAAAGTCGGGTGTTCGATATTCTGGCTGAACGCATACTCGGCCACCGGCGTGGGCAGGAAGCATACGTCCAGCGGTTGCGCGCGCCACCAGGCCAGCAGCGCGTCGATGTCTTCGGCGCCGTCGTGGGCCGGCGGCAAGTGCAAGGTCGCGCCCACGCACAGCGCTGGCCAGACCTCCCAGGCCATGGCGTCAAACCCGAAACCGGCAACGCTGGCGGTATGGCTGCCCGCGTGCAAATCGAAGGCCTGGCAATGCCAGTCCACCAGGTTGGCCACGGTGTGGTGCTCCACCATCACGCCCTTGGGCAGGCCGGTGGAGCCTGAGGTGTAGATCACATACGCGAGGTTGGCGGGTGTCATCGCCACTTGCGGGTTGCGCGCCAACTGCGCCGTGGCGTGATCCAGATTGATGACCGGCACGCTCAATACCGGTAGACGCTCGAGCAAATCCGTCTGCGTCAGCACCGCCACCGGCGCGCTGTCATCGAGCAGGTAGTGCAGGCGCTCGGCAGGATGGGCCGGGTCCACCGGGACATAACAGGCGCCGGACTTGAGAATCCCCAGCAAGCCCACCAGCGTCTCCAGGCCGCGCCGGGCGACGATCGCCACACGGTCGTCGGGCTTTACCCCGAGCACCAATAGCTGCCGCGCCAGGGCATTGGCCCGTTGATTCAATTGGTCATACGTCAATCGCTGCCCCTGATACACCGCCGCCACCGCATGCGGGGTCACCGCGGCCTGGGCCTCGACGCGCCCATGCAGGGTTTGCGCTGCGGGATAGGCCTGGGCGGTGGCGTTCCAGCGTTGCAACTGCGTGGTTTCGTCGGGCGTTATCAGTGAGAAGTCAGCCAGGGGCAGCGCGGTGTTTTCCAGCCCCTGCTCCAGCACATACACCAGGCGATCGGCCAGGGCCTGCACCTCGTGTGCCTGGAAGTACGCCTCGTTGTAGACGCAGTGCAGGCACGCCGTGTCGTGGTAGCGATTGCTGCGCAAGTGAATCGCCAGCGGCAACGGCTCATGGTGGTTGGACACCTTGATCGCCCGGGCCGACGCCTGGCCGTAGCGAAATTCATGGTCGTCCTGCTCATAGGACACCGACAGGTCGAACAGTTGGCCGCGGTCGGCGCGCAGCAAACCCAGCTCGCGATTCATCTCGCTCAGCGGGAAACGTTGATGCCGAAAATCCTGCTGGAGCTGGTCGCGCACGCCACGCACCAGGGCGCTGAAAGGCAGGTCGTCGCGGAACTGCAAGCGCACGGCACTGACCTGGGTGAACAGCCCCAGGGTCGAACGAAAGCGTGCATTGGAACGGTTGAGTATCGGCAGCCCCACCACCCACTCCTGGCGCTGGCCGGTGCGGCTGAAGTACAGGTACATCGCCGCCAATAACACATGGAACGCCGACGCCTGGTAATGGTTCGCCGCCCGCGCCATGCGATTGAGCAGCGCCGCCGGAAACGGTGCTACCAGGGTGTTGCTCGGCGCATCGCCCTTGGCCTGGTAACGGCGCGTCAGCAGCGGCTCTGGCAGCGCCTGGTATTTGTCCAGCCAGTAGCTGCGGTCCCGGGCGTAACGGGCCGACTCGCGATAGCGTTCATCGTTGTCGATGAAGTCGATATAGGACGGCGCCGACAGGTCCGGCTGCCGGCCCTGCTCCAGGGCGCTGTAGATACCGGCAAGGGATTGCAGCATCTGGCCAAAGCCCCAGCCATCGAGAATCAGGTGGTGAGCCTGGGTGCCGAGGCGGTAATGCTGGTCATCGAGCTTGACCAGGAAGAAGCGGAACAACGGCTCGTCGACCAGCGCATAGGCTCGCGCCATCTGCGCCTGCAACAAGGCCTCGGCGGCCGCGTGGGGATCCGGCTGGCGCGAGACGTCATGCTGCGGCACCGATACCGCCATTGCCTCGGCAAACGCCTGCCGTGGCAAGCCATCGGCCGCCACTTGCAACACCGTACGCAATGCGTCGTGCTTGGCCACCAGGTGCTCGATGGCTCGCTGGATCAATGCGGGATTCACGGTGCCCGTGAGTTCGATATAACCCCCGATGTTGTACAGCGGCGAGTCACCGAGGCGCAGTTGGTCGAGCCAGATATCCCGCTGGGCGGCGGTCAGGGGGAAATACGTCATAAGATCCTTCTCATGTGAGGTGTCGATAAGGCGCACAACGCCCCATTGAGGCGAAATCAACGGGATTTAAGCATCGCCCCGGAGGGCCGTATGTCACCCGAAACCCGGACAGCCCGGGTACCGCGCCGGGGTTGGCTGATGGTTCAGTGCTGAAACGATTAAATGGATGTAGGAGATTGGCTACATCTGGCCGATGCCATATAGCCGAGCATTTCGAGAAAATTGAGTAAATATGTTTTATATCAACTAGTTAACAAACTCTAAAATCCTTTTACCCTGCAGCTTCAGCCTATATCCCTGTCGGAAATGACGAAATAATGGCGCGCTTTTTATGGCAGGTTGTGTCCCTCGTTTCCGCTACATACGTAGGACAAATCCACGTGGCTAAATGAAGCCTCGAGCACCGACCCAGGTTCAAGGAGAACGGGAGGCCTGCACACGTACGGGCAACCGTTGACGGTTTTCGACATCAAGGATGAGATGGCTATGAGTCTGACCAGCAGTATTCGGAATATGGAAAATCCGCATTTTTATTTCGAGTTGGGAGAGTTGATTTCAAGCACCGGCACTGAACACTTCGCAGCGAACATGCTGCAACTGGTCAACAAGCTGGTACCGGTTCACTTGGTGGACCTCAGTGAATGGACCCTCGACGAGCACCAGGCCTGCGTGCTCGATATCAAGTTACTTGGCAGCGACGGGTTGAAGCAGGACCTGCCGCCACCGCGCACCCTGCATCACCGCGACGATCATCCGCTGCTGAAAAAAATGCTCGGCATGAACGACCCGCTGTTGATCCAGATGAATGCCAAGGCCGACAGCACCCACACCCGCGGCACCTCCCATCAGTGCAACCTGGTATCGCGCCAGGCCAATCGGCGCTGCGTGATTTCGTTCTACCGGCCCCACACCCAACGCGCCTTTTCCCTGGCGCAGCTGTCGTTTCTCAAGAGCCTTTCGGAAACCTTGCTGCCGTTGATCGAGCGCCACGCGCAGATCAATCGACAGGCCCCGCCGGTAGCGCCCGAGCCCTCTAAAACTCCGTTGGAGCAGTCGCAATTGCAGCGCGAATTCTATAAACGCCTGTCACTCAGTGACATCACCTTATCGGCGCGGGAACAGGAGGTTTGCCTGGGGTTGTTGACCGGCGGAACCGTACCGCAGATGGCCGAGAAACTCAGCGTGAAAAACAGCTCCATCGAAACCTACCTCAAGCGCGCGGCGGCCAAACTGGGCGTGAGTGGCCGGCATGGCCTGGCCAAATGGATGGTTGGCGCGTGATGAAAAAACTGATGCTCGGCGTGGCGTGTGTGCTTGGCGGGTGTTCGTTGATCCCGGACTATCAGCGGCCCGAGGCACCGACCCCGGCGCACTTCCCGGTGTATAACGCGGACCGGGTGGGGCCATCGGCCTCCGGGCCTGACTGGCAACAGTTGTTCCGTGACCCGGTGATGCGGCAGTTGATTGGCCAGGCCCTGGTGAATAACCGTGACCTGCGGGTGGCGGCGCTGAATGTCGAAGCGTTCCAGGCGCAGTACCGCATCCAGCGTGCCGACCTGTTCCCGGCGGTGTCTGCCACGGGTGCCGAAAACCGCCAGAAAGTCCCGCGGCGCGCCACTACCACCGGCAAGTCTGCGATCACCTCTACCTATTCGGCGACATTGGGCGTCAGCGCCTACGAGCTGGATTTTTTCGGCCGTGTACGCAGCCTCAGTGAGCAGGCGATGCTGCAATACCTGGCCACTGAAGAAGCTCGGCGCAGCGCGCAACTGAGCCTGGTGGCCAACGTCGCCAACGCTTACCTGACCTGGCGCGCCGACCAGGAACTGCTGGCCCTGGCCCGGCAGACGCTGGCCTCGGACGAGCACAGCCTGCGTCTGACGTCGCGCAGTAAAACGGCGGGCAAGGCGACGTCGATTGATGTGATCCAGGCCCAGACCAGCGTCGAAAGTACCCGGGCAAGCATTGCGCGCTACCAGCGGCAGGTGGCCCAGGACCTCAACAGCCTGGCGTTGCTGGTGGGTGGGCCGGTGCCGGATTCTTTGCCGGCACAGCCGCTGTCCGACGACCTGGTAGCCCGGGTGCCGGCCGGGTTGCCGTCGGACCTGCTGCAACGGCGGCCGGATATTGTGCAGGCCGAGTATCAGCTTCAGGCGGCCAACGCGAATATTGGCGCGGCGCGGGCGGCGTTTTTTCCTTCGGTTACGCTGACGGCCAACGCGGGCACCTCGAGTAAGGATCTGTCGGGATTGTTCCAGGGGGGCTCGGGGAGTTGGGGGTTCCAGCCGCAGATCAATCTGCCGATCTTCAACGCGGGCAGCCTGCGGGCCAGCCTGGATTACGCGAAGATTCAGAAGAACATTTATGTCGCGCAGTATGAGAAGTCGATTCAGACCGCGTTCCAGGAAGTCTCGGACGGGCTGGCGGCGCGGCAAACGTATAACGAGCAACTGGCGGCGCAGCGGGATTTTGTTCGGGCCAACCAGACGTATTACGACCTGGCTCAGCACCGGTATCGCAGTGGGGTGGACAGTAATCTGGTGTTTCTGGATGCGCAGCGGTCGTTGTTCAGTTCGCAGCAGGCGTTGATTGTTGATCGGTTGGCGCAGTTGGTGGCGGAGGTGAATTTGTATACGG
>NZ_JACARS010000103.1:0-102672 GCF_013386485.1 Pseudomonas sp. P7758
GAGTTGTATAACCGGGAGGTGGGTGGGTTGTGTGCGCGGTTGAGTTTTAGCGCCTGTGGGGTGGAACCGGTGGGAATACCACACCGTTGAAGGTGTGGGTGCAGCAGTCGCAAAACGGCTTCATGAACGCGGGTGTCAGTTGTGGGTTAACTTTTTGCAGTAGACCAGTCTCGTCGACGTATAAGCCGCTGTAGTAACTGGATTCGTCCGTTCGTACGTACTCTTTTTTGTCGCTTTCATGCAGAGCAACCATCCAGAACACAGGTTCCGGGCGGTCCAGGCGGGCGTTGGCTTCGCTGAACACACCATCCCAATGATGGCCGACCTTGGACAGAAGAAACCGAAATAGTGGCGTGTAATCGAGACCGTGCCGGTGATGGCTATGCATTGATCCACGGCTGAGCATGGAATTCTTTTCGCTTTTACTATGGCGTTGTTGCCTGTAGGTGCGGCAACTGCCGTGACGCACGTTGTGCGTGCGGGTGTTGACTGAGCGGTAGAGAGGGGGCTTTTTCATTGGATTCCTTTATGGTTTCTTGGAGGATTGGGGCGGCCATGTGCCTTGGTAGCTGAAAGAGATTTGGTAATCGAAGTTCACGGGTTCAATTACATGCTGGAAATGCGGTTGGATAGTCGCTATCCAGCTTGGGCGAACGTTGAACACGTCCGCATATATCGCCGTTTCTTGACTCAACCCTAGTGTTTCAAAAAAGCTCTCCGCGTCATCAATATCTGCCGAGTATTCATCTGCCTTCACGTAATTGCTTTGCTTGTCGTACCAACGCAATCTGACTTTCATAACCATGATGTGTTTTCCACTTATCTGTATATGCGGCGTTCGGGTTTTGCTCGACCTCGGCGCTCACCGGTGTAGGGATCGAATGCGTCTAGGTGGGCAAGGTCACTGTTTCGATAGACTTCTAATTCGCCTTTCTTGGAATCCCACTCAAATATTTTCCTCCCTTTGGCATCTATCCAGCGCTCGCGTAAGCCGCTACCGCCTTTTCTAGGTGTCACGGGTCTTTGGTCTATCAGACCTGGAAAGCCTGTTATGTCTGCAGCGTTGGGGGCCGGGAAATAATCATGGTCCGGGTTTTTAAGCCCCTTTCGTGGTTCGTTAACCACCACATACAGCGGCCGAATCCCCGACTCCACCGAAAAAACCAGAATAAAATCCCGATACTCCGGCGGATAAATCGGGTTCACCAGCATCTGTTTGGCCGCCTCCGTCGGCGGATAAATCCACATCACCGGCGCTTGTGGTGCAGCCTCCAATGCCGGTATGCCAAGGGTGTCGCCAGGATCAATGGCCGGCGTCCAAATCAGCTCCACACCCTCGCCAAGATCCGCCACGAACTGACTGTCACGACGCTGAAACTGCACCACATCGATCATCTGCCAGTCGGTATTTTTACCGGTGTAAAACCCATATCCCTTCAGCGTCCCATCGGCGCGTTGCTCGATATGCAACCGCATCCGCGAACGGGCTTTTTGCAGGTGACGAAGCTGCTCTTCGCTATAGAGCGCACTGTCGCCAAGCTCCGACGGCCAGGCCAGCGCCACCAGCCCTGCAAGCAAACCCCCAGCGGCGGCACCGACCGCCGCAGCCGCGGACTCCAACGCGGATGTGCGCAGCACAAGCTGGCCAAGCCCAACGGGTAGGGCACTACCGCTGATTTTCCTGAGGGAAACTCCGCCTTGGCTGTCCACTTCCCGTCCGCCTAACAGCGTGAAGTGGCCGTAATCCTTGATCAGCTCAAGCGGCACATAACCGGTGGGGTTGTTGTAGCTGATGATCCCGTCGGGCAACTGGCACGACTTGGCGAATACATGGCCTGGAATTCTCACGGGTTCAGGCGTGGGCGCGGGAGGGGCTTCATACAAATCAATGAACGGTGAATACGGAATCTGCTTAGGCTGCGGCGTCAGGATTCGCCGCTTCAGCTGCTCTTCTTCGGTAATTGGATACGCGCGCTCTGTCATGGCTGCTCACTTCCCTGTGCAAGGAAGCGAGCCTATGAGAGCGGAGAAGAACCTGAAATTCTCGTTGTTCGATGGGAGGTGTGGGAAAAGTCACTTTAGCAATCGCTACATTGATTCAAGCACGCTTACTCTGCCTGAGAGCGCTGTATCTGCGCGCCCAACTGCGCGGCTTTATTACGTAACCCGTCCAACCGGTCGTTCAACTCCTTGTATCCAGGCTTCCAGAAAAAAACGCCGCCTTCGCTGCTTTGTCCAAGAACGAGGTCATTGAACGAGCCCATTCCGCCGTATGCAGAGCGCAAATAGGTGATTCCGGAGTAATCGGATGCTTGCAATAAGGTTTTGGCCTTACGCATCCATCGGCTCCAGTGATTGTCCCCATCGCTTTCCAGCAGGATGGCAAGTTCCTCAAGCACATCGATTAGCTCTGCGGTTTTTGGGCCCATAGTGGGAAATCCTTAAAAGCGGAGTTTTCGTAACGGTTCAAAGCACATGCCGGGAAATCACCCTCGATATCTCAACAATCGACGTCTTCCCCGTGAACTCAAACTTCACTTTCCCCACCGCCGAAAAGTAAATCTCCAGCTCCGAATCCAGATCGAACGTCCCGGAGGTTTCCACCGAATACGCGACGATGTTTTTGTACGGCAGGGACGTGAAGTCTTTTTTGCTGCCGGTAATCCCTTGCACGTTCACGGCGATGATGCGCTTGGTGGTGAACACCACCCCATCGCGCATGGCCTTATAGGAATCGATGACCTGCTCATCATCCAGCAGCAATGACGAAACGCGCTCGGCGTATTCGTTGTTCTGCTTGAGCTTGAAGAAGCCTTTGTTGTTGAAGTCGATCATGTGCCTTTCCTTGGGTGAGTGGTGCAGCAGATGCCGGTACCGGTGTATGACGTTTTGCTCGCGGATCTGTATCTAACGGCGTTCCTTTTATCGACCTACCATGGCGCCAACAACCCGCCGGCCATCACAAGGTTTTACGTCGTCAAGGAGCCACACCATGCCCGAACTCTCCAGCCTGCTTGCCTACGGCCTGATCTCGCTCGGCATGGTACTGACGCCCGGCCCGAACATGATTTACCTCATTTCGCGGTCGATCTGCCAGGGGCGATTGGCCGGGCTGATTTCCCTGGGCGGCGTTGCGATGGGTTTTGTCGTCTATATGTTCTGCGCGGCATTGGGTATCACCGCGTTGGTGATGGCGGTTCCCTATGCCTACGACGCGCTGCGGCTCGGCGGGGCGCTGTATCTGGTTTACCTGGCCTGGCAGGCGGTGAAGCCGGGTGGCCGGTCGCCCTTCCAGGTGCGGGACTTGCCCAAGGACAGCCCGCGCAAGCTGTTCATGATGGGCTTTGTCACCAACCTGCTGAATCCCAAAGTGGCAGTGATGTATCTGTCGTTGCTGCCCCAGTTTATCGACCCCAACGGGCACGCCAGTGTGCTCTCGCAATCGCTGGTACTGGGCTTTACGCAGATCATGATCAGCGTGAGCGTCAACGGGCTGATCGCTCTGATGGCGGGCTCGATCGCGGGGTTCTTCATCCGCAAACCGGTCTGGCAAACCGTACAGCGCTGGTTGATGGGCTCGGTGCTGATGGGCCTGGCTGTACGCATGGCGGTCGAAGGGCGGCGGTAAGTCGCGCATTACAGGATGGCTTTCAGGTAATCCTTGAGTGCGTTGAGCGGGGCATCGAGTGCTTCGAGTGTCGTCGCTTGGCGTACATCCACCGCAAGCCGTTGCAGCTCGCGGCCCATCACGGTGTGTGCACCGCCCAGGGATTCGAGGGCCAATGCCAGGCACTCGTCGATCTTATGCTGGATGACGTTGATATCGCCCTTGCGCACCAGCAAGCCAAACACCTCCCGCTCATAGCCGTCCATGACCAGGTCGTCCCGCAGAATCGGGCTCGCGCCTTCGGTCTCATGCACCAGCTTGAGAGCAAAAAGCGCTACAGCTTCCAGCGTCTGTTCCATGGCCAAGGTTCCTCTTTTCTCGCGTTCGCCCGCCCATCATCACTTTCCTGCAGGCGAAAAAAAGACCTTGGACTTCAAGGTCTTTTTAAGATGGTCGCCTCATTGGGAGGGCCAAGCTATTCAGCAACCTTGAGGGCCATAGGTGTTTCAAGTTCGTCCATACACGTGACCATAGAGGGAGGTTTGTGTGACGACGTTTTGTTGCAACTGTTGCCCTGTGAAGATGGCGGGCCGCGACAAGTATACTTACGCAGTGTGCTTACTGTCTGCCTTTGAGGTTGATCCAAACATTGGCCGAGATTTGAAGGGGAGGCAGGGTCGTACGATCAATGTCCAGTAGGCGCATCATATCCTTGGTCGGGCGCGCCGCTCAGTCCAGGGCAACGCTGGTCACTGCGCTTGGCGCTACGGCAGGCTTATCGAATCGAGCGCTCATGTGGTGTCAGAATTTAGGGGGGCTGAGAAAATCCCTACACATTTCTTTACTTTTGTACTGTTTATATGTACAGTTGTTTCTCGCCAGGAAGGCGAGACGATTTAATTTAAGGAATAAGGTAACCAATGTATCAAGATACTCCATATGTGTTTATGCCAAGCGCATCGCTCGATAACGGGCCACAGCTAAGATCAATCATTCAGGCTGGATATCGTTGGATTCAAATCAATCGGGACGTATGCCCGATCAAGACCCCCGTATCTCTCAATAAGTTGGATTTAACTCCGGCTCATGGCCTCATCATCGAGCCAGCACCGGGGATTGAAAAGGTACGAATTGATTCAAGCGGAATCGGCCGCAACCCCAACTCCCCTACCGATCCAAGTTATGCTGCGTTTGATTACCAAGGAAAGGTACGCCCGGCAAGTTATCTTGTTCGCGCAGCAGGTCTGAATCAAACTGAAATTTTCGTCGCTGACGCGACAAAGTATGTGGCGGGGGATTGGATTGTAATTTCGGATGCATCGACTAGTTTTGCAAGTATGCCTCTGCCACTCGACGGACCGATGGAGGTTCGCCAAGTTCTCCGCGTGCTTGGTGGCTCCTTGGTAATTAATAACGCCTTGAAGACGGCACATCCTAACGGCGCTATCGTGGCAACTTGTGTGCCGATTCGTAACGTCTTTATTCGAGGTCTTGAATTTACGGGGAACTCCGCCGTAGGCGTGCATTTACATTACGCTCAGCATTGTACAGTGCAGAACATCACGTCGGTTAATTGGAAAGGACGAGCGCTTGTTCTTATTGATAATGGCGGCAATAACAACTCTGTGATCGACTGTTATTGCACCGGCACTGTGCCAGGCGGTGGGCCAGAGCAGAATGCTTGGGGTGTTGTGATGGAAGGGCAGGACTCATCCCGCATGATAAATAGCGGCGGCGAGCTTTGTGGGAATGGCAGTGCAATGAATTACTGCATTGACAGCGTGTCGGTCGACGCAAGGGCTCGTCGCAATAATGTTAACGTTGGAGTCTACACTCAATCGCTGAGAAGTGGCTTTCTTCGCCCGAGGACCGACATGCCTCTCATCCTTGATCGTTACGAAAGCCCGGAAAACACTGAATGCTATATTTCTAATATGCAAAGTTTTTCTTAAACGAGTGGCGCATTGTGTTGAGGGGTACTATTGTAATTTAGTCTTCAACTGTAAGCCTTGAAGCTCTCGAGTTGAGATAGTCATTCTGCGCCATTGATGAAACCGCCCCGCCCAAAAAAGCGGGGTGGTTGCTATTTGTTTGGGATAAAGATTTCTGCAGATCCGCTAATGACTTTCTTGCCTTTTACGCTACAGATAGTATCGAAAAAAACTCGGCGTTTTTCCAAGTCTACTTTAGTTACTGTAACTTCGGCAACGATAGTGTCGTCAATATAGACGGGGCGTAAAAAATTCAGGCTCTGCGATACATACACACAACCAGGCCCCGGGATTTTTGTGCCGAATATGGCAGAGAAAAAACCAGCAGACATTAATCCATGTGCGATACGCTTGCCAAACCTTGAAGCCTCAGCATATTCTCTGTCGACGTGTACAGGGTTGTGGTCGCCACTAATACCTGCAAATGCCTTGATATCAGCGTCCGTTATAGTTTGAGAGTAGCTTGCCTTCATTCCAACTGTAATTTCAGCAATGGGAACGGACCCCATGGTAAAGTCTCTCATCAGCTGCCCAGTCCCTTTCGAAGTGGTTTGGCCGGGTTTCCGACAACTACGGTGCCCGGTGCAACGCTCTTGGTCACTACGGCTCCCATCCCAACAACAGCCCCTTCACCAATGACAATTGGTTTTTCTGGTGTTCCCTGCTTAATAATGGCACCTGTTCCTATATAGGCATGATCTTCTATGGTGACGTTACCGTTACATTTTACGCTTGGTGCGAAAGTTACGAAGTCACCTATCGTGCAATCATGTGCGACATAAGAGTACAGGTTGGCGTGAAAGTATTTCCCGATTTTTGTATTGGATGTAATGGTTGTGAATGGGCATAAAATTGCGCCCTCACCTATTACGTTGCAGTCTAAACTTACACTGTTATTGATGGAGTGTATTGTGAATGGCAGCGCTCCCGAAGAAATCATTTCGGCGGCAATTCGCTCGCGAATCCTGCTATTACCTATGGCGATGTTGAAGAATTTTTCGCCTGATGACAATGCATTGAATTCAGCGGTGGTCATCACTGCTACGCCGTTAATCTCTGCCGCTTGCGATCCATCATCGACAAATACAATCTGAAATTTTTCCTCGCTGAGCACGCCGAGTTTCTCTCTTACGAGTGGCAGCACTTCTCGGCCAAATCCCCCAGCTCCAACAATTGCATAAGTATTCATGTTGACTCCTTTTAACGAATTTGGGCAGCTGTCAAGTCACGGCCGGCCCCGAATGAAATTGCTTCGTCACCGACGAGTTGTTGTGTGCCTGCCTTTTGTCATCGTGCCTGGGCTATACCGTCAAAACGATGCGCTGCATGACGATGTTCCTTGTGATTGTCTATCGTCTTGTAAAGAGGCGGCGGTTCTAAAGGGGTTGATTGTACTGTGTTCTGTTGTAATGAGCTTCTACCGGGTGCTCACCTTCGTGCTGAGCTCTGGCCTGAAGCGGCCGGTCAGGGCGTCGCCTGACGCGTCCTTGGCTCGCACATGGATCATGTTCCGCAGTGACTGGCAGGCTTGCTTGCGGCGCACGGAAGTAAGTACGAGCGACGTCATAGGTCTCACAGCACTGCTTGGCTTCGGGTTCAAGTGATAACAGGACTGTGTCAGCGAGAAGGGCGCGCTTGATGCCGGACCGCTTCAATTTTCATGGAGCCAAGTTCGTATTTTTGGCGAACATACATCAACGCCGAATAAGACAACAAGGAACATACTGGAAAAAGAAGGGATAAGCAGAAACAAGAAAGCCGGCGCAGTGGCCGGCTTTGCTGTGTATCAGCAGCATGTCAGAACAACATGAAACCTTTAGATGGTGCCCCGAGGGAGACTCGAACTCCCACTCCTTTCGAAAACGGATTTTGAATCCGCCGCGTCTACCAATTCCGCCATCAGGGCTCAATGGCGGCGAAGTATAGAGATGAGATTACCGTTGGTCAATCACGTTTCATGGTCAATTTTCACTATTTCCGCTAGACTTCCCGGCCCTGCTAGACGAACCCCATCATGCGCGTTGCTGACTTTACTTTTGAGCTCCCTGATTCGCTGATCGCTCGCCATCCTTTGGCCGAGCGTCGCGCCAGTCGACTGCTGACCCTGGACGGGGTCAGCGGTGCCCTCGCACACCGTCAATTCACTGATTTGCTTGAGCATTTACGCCCAGGCGACTTGATGGTTTTCAACAATACCCGGGTGATTCCGGCTCGCCTTTTTGGCCAGAAAGCATCCGGCGGCAAGCTGGAAATTCTGGTGGAGCGGGTGCTGGACAGCCATCGCGTGCTGGCCCATGTGCGCTCCAGCAAGTCGCCGAAACCGGGTTCGAAGATCCTTATCGATGGCGGTGGCGAAGCAGAAATGCTGGCCCGTCATGATGCGTTGTTCGAGCTTGGGTTTGCCGAGGAAGTGTTGCCGCTGCTGGAACGCGTCGGCCATATGCCGTTGCCTCCTTATATAGACCGCCCGGATGAAGACTCGGACCGCGAGCGTTATCAGACGGTGTATTCCCAGCGACTGGGCGCGGTGGCTGCACCGACGGCGGGGCTGCATTTCGACCAGCCGCTGCTGGATGCGATTGCCGCCAAAGGCGTTGAAACGGCCTATGTGACCCTGCACGTGGGGGCCGGCACGTTTCAGCCGGTGCGTGTGGATAACATCGAAGACCACCATATGCACAGCGAGTGGCTGGAAGTCAGCCAGGACGTCGTGGATGCGGTTGAAGCGTGCAAGGCGCGCGGCGGGCGGGTGGTGGCGGTCGGTACGACCAGCGTGCGCTCGCTGGAAAGCGCGGCGCGCGATGGCGTGCTCAAGCCGTTCAGTGGCGACACAGACATCTTTATCTACCCGGGCCGGCCGTTTCATGTGGTCGATGCTCTGGTGACCAATTTCCATTTGCCGGAATCCACGCTGTTGATGCTGGTGTCGGCATTTGCCGGTTATCCCGAGACCATGGCCGCTTATCAAGCCGCCATCGATAACGGATACCGTTTTTTCAGCTACGGTGATGCGATGTTTATCACCCGTAATCCGGCGCCGCGCGGCCCAGAGGAACAATCATGAGTCGTATGTCGTTTGAATTGCTGGCCACGGATGGTAAAGCTCGCCGCGGCCGTTTGACTTTCCCTCGCGGTACCGTCGAGACCCCGGCTTTTATGCCGGTCGGTACCTACGGCACGGTAAAAGGCATGCTGCCGCGTGACATCGTCGCCACGGGCGCCGAGATCATCCTCGGCAACACCTTCCACCTGTGGCTGCGCCCGGGCACCGAAGTGATCAAGAAGCATGGCGACCTGCATGACTTCATGAAGTGGCAAGGCCCGATCCTCACTGACTCCGGTGGTTTCCAGGTGTTCAGCCTGGGCGCCATGCGCAAGATCAAGGAGGAGGGCGTGACCTTCGCCTCCCCGGTGGACGGCGCCAAAGTGTTCATGGGCCCGGAAGAGTCGATGCAGGTGCAACGTGACCTGGGCTCCGACATCGTGATGATTTTCGACGAGTGCACGCCGTACCCGGCCGATGAAGACGTCGCGCGGATTTCCATGGAACTGTCGTTGCGTTGGGCCCAGCGCTCGAAAAACGCCCATGGCGATAACACCGCTGCCCTGTTCGGTATCGTGCAGGGCGGCATGCATGAAAGCTTGCGCAAGCGCTCGCTGGACGGCCTGGACAAGATCGGCTTCGACGGCTTGGCCATCGGCGGCCTGTCGGTGGGCGAGCCCAAGCACGAGATGATCAAGGTGCTGGATTACCTGCCGGGCCTGATGCCGGCTGACAAACCTCGTTACCTTATGGGCGTTGGCAAACCGGAGGATCTCGTAGAGGGTGTGCGCCGCGGTGTGGACATGTTCGATTGCGTGATGCCAACCCGTAATGCCCGCAATGGGCATCTGTTCATCGATACAGGCGTGCTGAAGATCCGTAACGCGTTCCATCGCCATGATGAATCGCCGCTGGATCCTACCTGTGACTGCTACACCTGCCAGAACTTCTCGCGCGCTTATCTGCACCATCTGGACAAGTGTGGGGAAATGCTGGGTAGCATGTTGAATACCATCCACAATTTGCGTCACTACCAAGTCCTGATGGCTGGTTTGCGCGAGGCTATTCAACAGGGTACATTGGCCGCCTTCGTCGATGCCTTCTATGCCAAGCGCGGGCTGCCTGTGCCGCCCTTGGACTGAGTTTTCCGACCCTAAGATTCACTATTTGCAACTGGAGTGCTAAATGAGCTTTTTTATCTCTAATGCCATGGCTGATGCCGCTGCACCGGCCGCTGCCGGTCCTATGGGCGGTGGTTTTGAGTGGATTTTCCTGGTCGGCTTCCTGGTCATCTTCTACCTGATGATCTGGCGTCCACAGGCCAAGCGCGCCAAAGAGCAGAAGAACCTGCTGGGCAGCTTGCAGAAAGGCGACGAAGTTGTGACCACTGGCGGCATCGCCGGCAAGATCACTAAAGTGTCCGACGCTTTCGTGGTTCTGGAAGTCTCCGACACCGTAGAAATGAAGTTCCAGAAGGGCGCCATCGCTGCCACGCTGCCAAAAGGCACGCTCAAAGCGATCTAAGTAACAACCTTTACCAATCGACGGGGCGCGCAAGGCGCCCCGCGTTATAAGCGGGCGGCGTGATGCTGAACAAATACCCTCTGTGGAAATACGTACTGATCCTGGCGGTGCTGGCGATCGGTTTTATTTATTCCGCTCCCAATCTCTATCCTGATGACCCGGCTATCCAGATCACTGGCGCCAGCACTGCGCTGCAGGTCAATCAGGCTGATCTGGACCGTGCGAGCAAAGCGCTCACCGACGCGGGTATCCAGGTTAAAGCGGCAAGTTTGGCTGCTGATGCGAAGGGCGGCTTGTTGCGCCTGACCAAGCAAGAAGACCAATTGCCGGCAAAAGACGTTGTGCGCAAGGTCATGGGTGATGACTACGTCGTCGCACTGAACCTGGCACAGACCACGCCAAAATGGCTGCGCGCGATCGGCGCACACCCGATGAAGCTGGGTCTGGACTTGTCCGGTGGTGTGCACTTCCTGCTGGAAGTGGACATGGACAAGGCCCTCGACGCTCGCCTGAAAGTCTACGAAGGCGATGTGAAGAGCCTGCTGCGTAAAGAGCGCCTGCGTTATCGCAGCCTGCCGCAGCTCAACGGTGCCATCCAGCTGGGCTTTGCTGACGAAGCAACCCGCGAACAGGCCCGTGCGCTGATCCGCAAGAACTTCAACGATTTCGACATTGTTCCGGCCGACCTCAATGGTCAGGCGGTACTGCGTCTGGCGATGACCCCGGCCAAGCTGGCGGAAATCCGTGAATACTCGATCAAGCAGAACTTGACCACGGTACGTAACCGCGTCAACGAGCTGGGTGTGGCCGAGCCGATCGTTCAGCGCCAGGGTGCCAACCGCATCGTGGTTGAACTGCCGGGCGTGCAGGACACCGCTGAAGCCAAGCGTATCCTGGGTAAAACAGCCAACCTGGAATTCCGCCTGGCGGCTGAGCCGGGTGCTACCCGTGCTACTGCAGAAGAGTTCGAGTTCCGTGAAGGCAATCGTCCACCTGCACTGATCGAGCGTGGCTTGATCATTACGGGTGACCAGGTGACCGACGCCAAGGCTGGTTTCGGCGAGCACGGTACGCCTGAAGTGAACATCCGCCTGGATGGCCACGGCGGCGAACTGATGAGCCGCGCAACCCGCAGCAACGTCGGTCGCAGCATGGCGGTGATCTTCATCGAGCAACGTCCTGTCACCACCTACACCAAGCAAGTGGTTGACGGCGTCGAGAAAGACGTACCGGTACAGACCTTTAAAGAAGAGAAGAAGATCATCAGCCTGGCGACCATCCAGTCGCCGCTGGGTGCTCAATTCCGCATCACCGGCCTGAACGGCCAGGGTGAGTCATCCGAACTGGCGCTGCTGCTGCGTGCCGGTGGCCTGGCCGCCCCGATGTACTTCGCTGAAGAACGTACCATCGGCCCGAGCCTGGGTGCTGACAACATCACCAAGGGTATCGACGCTGCACTGTGGGGCATGCTGTTCGTCTCCCTGTTCATCATCGCCATCTATCGCTTCTTCGGCGTCATCGCCACCGTCGCGCTGGCGGGCAACATGGTGATGCTGCTGGCCCTCATGTCGCTGCTGGGTGCAACGCTGACCCTGCCAGGTATCGCCGGTATCGTACTCACCATGGGTATGGCGGTTGACGCCAACGTACTGATCTTCTCGCGGATTCGTGAAGAGATTGCTGCGGGCATGACCGTGCAACGGGCAATCAACGAAGGCTTCGGCCGGGCATTTACTGCAATTCTCGACTCCAACCTGACCACCCTGTTGGTCGGCGGGATTCTCTTTGCCATGGGCACCGGCCCGGTCAAAGGTTTTGCGGTGACCATGTCCCTCGGTATCTTTACCTCGATGTTCACGGCCATCATGGTGACCCGCGCAATGGTCAACCTGATCTTTGGCGGACGTGACTTCAAGAAGTTGTGGATTTAAGGGGCTGCCATGTTACGTACAATCAACTTCATGGGCGTTCGCAACGTTGCGTTCGGCTTCACCATGCTCCTTACCGTTCTGGCGTTGTTCAGCTGGTTCCATAAGGGCCTGAACTACGGTCTGGACTTCACCGGCGGTACGCTCATCGAGCTGACCTACGAGAAGCCGGCCGACGTTAGCCTGGTGCGCAACGAGCTGGTTAAGGCCGGCTATCACGAAGCTATCGTGCAGAGCTTTGGTGCAACCACTGACCTGCTGGTGCGTATGCCCGGCGAAGACCCGCAACTGGGTCACCAGGTAGCCGAGGCCTTGCAGAAGGTCGGCGGCGACAACCCGGCGTCGGTCAAGCGCGTCGAGTTCGTGGGCCCGCAGGTAGGTGAAGAACTGCGCGACCAGGGCGGCCTCGGCATGCTGATGGCGCTGGTCGGCATCATGATCTACCTGGCTTTCCGCTTTCAGTGGAAGTTCGGTGTCGGCGCCATTGTGTCGCTGATCCACGACGTGATCGTGACCGTGGGTATCCTGGCCTACTTCCAGATCACCTTCGACCTGACGGTATTGGCGGCGGTGCTGGCAATCATTGGCTACTCCCTCAACGACACCATCGTGGTATTCGACCGGGTTCGTGAGAACTTCCGGGTGCTGCGCAAGGCGACGTTGATCGAGAACATCAACATCTCCACCACCCAGACCCTGCTGCGCACCATGGCGACTTCAATCTCCACCTTGCTGGCGATTGCCGCACTGATGGTGTTCGGTGGCGACAACCTGTGGGGCTTCTCGCTGTCGCTGTTCATCGGCGTGCTGGCGGGTACCTACTCGTCGATCTACATCGCCAACGTGGTACTGATCTGGCTGAACCTCAACAGCGAAGACTTGATCCCTCCTGCCAGCACCGGCAAGGAGGTCGACGACCGCCCTTGATGGGTGATTGTTGATCTGCTGTTACAAATAAGGCGCGAGTATTGAACTCGCGCCTTTTTTTTTGCTCCAAGGCTGGGTATAGCGCGGATCGTTCGGTCCGTTTGTGATGGTCAGGAGGTTCACGTGAACAAGTCGTTACTGGTTGGTGCGGTATTGGGTGCTGTCGGTGTGACTGCCGGGGGTGCTGTTGCCACCTACAGCCTGGTAAAAAGCGGCCCTGAGTATGCGCAAGTGCTGGCGGTGCAGCCGGTGAAAACCCAGATTAAAACCCCGCGTGAGGTCTGCAAGGATGTTGCCGTAACCCGGCAGAAACCTGTGCAGGATCAGCATCAGATCGTCGGTACGGTGGTCGGTGCGCTGGCGGGCGGCCTGTTGGGTAATCAGGTCGGCGGCGGTAATGGCAAGAAGCTGGCCACCGTGGCCGGTGCGGTCGGTGGCGGTTACGCTGGTAACAAGGTTCAGGAAGGCATGCAGAACCGCGATACCTACACCACCACGCAAACTCGTTGTAATACCGTTAATGACATCAGCGACAAGGTTGTCGGGTACGACGTACGTTACACCCTGGACGGCAAGGAAGGCTCCGTGCGCATGGATCGTGATCCAGGCAACCAGATCCCCGTCGACAAGGAAGGGCGCCTGGTTATCGGTCAGAACCAGCCGCAGCAGTAATCCCAGGTATAAAAAAAGCACCCCGAGGGGTGCTTTTTTGTGCTCGCTCGCTTAGCGCTTCAGCGAAGCCGGCAGGTGCGGCTGGATCGCCGTCAGGACTGCCTTGAAGCATTTGGTGTTGCCGGCAACCACGTGACCCTTCTCCAGGAAGTCGTGACCACCGGTGAAGTCGCTCACCAGGCCGCCCGCTTCTTGAATCAGCAGTGCGCCTGCAGCCATGTCCCACTCGGACAGGCCCGACTCCCAGAACGCATCAAAACGACCGGCAGCGACATACGCCAGGTCCAGGCTGGCTGCGCCGGCGCGACGGATGCCGGCGGTCTGGCCAACCAGGGCGCGGAACATGCCCAGGTAGTTTTCCAGGTTGTCCATCTGGTCGTCACGGAACGGGAAGCCGGTACCCAGCAGGGCGCCGTCGAGGCTGGTGCGACCGCTGACGCGCAGGCGGCGACCGTTCAACTGGGCGCCACGGCCACGGCTGGCGGTGAATTCTTCCTGGCGAACCGGGTCCAGCACAACGGCGTGTTCCAGGCGGCCACGGTATTTGCAGGCAATGCTCACGGCAAAGTGCGGGATACCGCGCAGGAAGTTGGTGGTGCCATCCAGTGGGTCGATGATCCACAGGTAGTCTTCGCCTTCGCCGCTACCTTTGTGCAGGCCGGTTTCTTCACCGAGGATGCCGTGGGTAGGGTAGGCCTTGCGCAGCGCGTCGATGATTTTCTGCTCGGCGGCGCGATCCACCTCGGATACGTAATCCTTGGCGTCTTTTTCGTCGACCTTGATGGTATCCAGGCGCTCGATGGAGCGGAAGATCAATTCACTGGCGCTGCGGGCGGCGCGCAGCGCGATATTCAGCATGGGCTGCATGGATGTGTCACCTAAGGTTGTTAAAGAAAGCCGAGCATTCTAGCAGAAACTTTCTTCAGGTGAAGGACGACGTTACCTTTCATGGCATAACCTTAGGCTGTTCTGTAAGATTTGCTCCCCTTTCCCGTGTCCGAGAGCGCCTCCCTTGCTGCAAAACATCCGTGTCGTCCTCGTCAATACCAGTCATCCCGGCAATATCGGCGGCGTGGCGCGAGCCATGAAGAACATGGGGCTGACGCGCCTGGTGCTGGTGGAGCCGCGTGTGTTCCCGCACCACGAGGCCGATGCGCGCGCGTCCGGCGCCAATGACATCCTCGAAAAAGCCCAGGTCGTTGCCACTCTGGAAGACGCCCTGGTCGGCTGCAACCTGGTGCTCGGCACCAGCGCTCGCGACCGTCGCATCCCCTGGCCGCTGCTGGATCCTCGCGAATGCGGGACCAAAGTCGTGGAAGAGGCCGCCGGCGGCGCTGAAATCGCCTTGGTATTCGGCCGTGAAGACTCCGGCCTGACCAATGAAGAGCTGCAGCGATGTCATTATCACGTGCACATCCCATCAGACCCCGAGTTCAGTTCGCTGAACCTCGGGGCAGCGGTGCAGGTGTTGAGCTATGAAGTGCGCATGGCCTGGCTGGCCGCTGAAGGCCAGCCAAGCAAGGTTGAAAAGGACGAGGTTGCATCGACCAAGAGTGGCGAACTGGCCACCATGGACGAGCTTGAGCGGTTCTATGAGCACCTGGAGCAAACCCTGGTGGCCATCGAATTCCTCGATCCGGAAAAACCGCGGCACTTGATGGCGCGCCTGCGTCGGTTGTACGGACGCAGCTCGGTCAGCCGAGCGGAAATGAATATATTGCGTGGCATCCTCACGGAAACCCAGAAAGCGGCCCGTGGCGAGCTTCTTAAGCGGAAGGATTAAAAATGTTCGAGCGTTTGCGAGAAGATATCCAGAGTGTTTTCCACCGTGACCCGGCGGCGCGCAACGCCTTTGAAGTGCTGACCTGCTACCCGGGCATGCACGCGATCTGGATCCATCGCCTGTCCGGCGCCTTGTGGGGCATGGGCTGGAAATGGCTGGCGCGGCTGGTGTCGAACTTCGGCCGTTGGTTGACCGGGATTGAGATTCATCCGGGCGCCAAGGTCGGTCGTCGTTTCTTTATCGACCACGGCATGGGCATCGTTATTGGTGAGACCGCCGAGATTGGTGATGACGTGACCCTTTACCAGGGCGTGACCCTGGGTGGCACAACCTGGAACAAAGGCAAGCGCCACCCTACGCTGGAAGATGGCGTTGTAGTCGGGGCGGGCGCGAAGGTGCTCGGTCCGTTTACCGTGGGTGCGGGCGCCAAGGTCGGCTCCAATGCTGTGGTGACCAAGGCTGTACCGCCTGGCGCAACGGTTGTCGGTATTCCGGGGCGGATCATCGTCAAGCCGGAAGTGGGTGATGAGCAGGAAGCCAAGCGCAAGGCCATGGCCGAGAAGATCGGCTTCGATGCCTATGGCGTCAGCGAAGACATGCCTGACCCGGTAGCGCGTGCCATCGGTCAGTTGCTGGATCACCTGCAAGCGGTGGACGGCAAGCTGGACGGTATGTGCGGTGCCCTGAAAGACCTCGGCAGCAGCTACTGCGCCAAGGATCTGCCTAAGCTGCGCAAGGAAGACTTCGCCGAGATCAAGGACGAAAGTGCCGCCACCAAGGCTGGCTGAAGTCTCGCAATCACTGCAAAACCCATGTGGGAGCGGGCTTGCTCGCGAAAGCTGCGCGTCAGTCACCGAATATATTGACTGAATCACCGCATTCGCGAGCAAGCCCGCTCCCACATTTTGACCTTCATTAGTCCCGAATTCCCGCTTGGCCCTGTTCCCGCTGGTCCATCCCGTCCCGCCCTGCTATGATTCGCGCGCCCTTTTTACGGGTATTCCTGACTAAAGTACTAGGTCTTATAGTTGACTTAAATACTCGGGAATCGCATACTTGCTCCCATTCTGAAACACCTTGGTACTTGTCCATGAGACTGACTACAAAAGGCCGATACGCGGTGACCGCCATGCTTGACCTGGCCTTGCACGCGCAAAATGGGCCGGTGTCCCTGGCCGATATCTCCGAGCGCCAAGGCATTTCCCTGTCCTACCTCGAGCAGTTGTTCGCCAAGTTGCGCCGCAGCAATCTGGTTTCCAGTGTTCGTGGTCCAGGCGGCGGCTATCAATTGTCCCGCGAGATGCAGGGCATCCAGGTCGCCCAGGTGATCGACGCGGTGAACGAATCCGTCGATGCCACCAAATGCCAGGGCCTGGGTGATTGCCACGCAGGCGACACCTGCCTTACGCACCACTTGTGGTGTGACCTGAGCCTGCAGATCCATGAGTTTTTGAGTGGTATCAGCTTGGCTGATCTTGTGACTCGCCGTGAGGTGCAAGAAGTAGCCCAGCGTCAGGACCAGCGCCGTTGCAACACCAAGGCGCCGCGTCTGGACAAGATTGAAGCGTCCGCCGTCGAGTGACAGCCGAAGAGCTAACGGCACGCCAGCCAGCCTGATTTAGGAGAAAGTCCATGAAATTGCCGATTTACCTTGATTACTCAGCGACCACCCCGGTTGATCCGCGTGTCGCGCAAAAGATGAGCGAATGCCTGCTGGTTGACGGAAACTTCGGTAACCCGGCGTCCCGTTCCCACGTTTTCGGCTGGAAAGCTGAAGAGGCAGTGGAAAACGCTCGTCGCCAGGTCGCTGACCTGGTGAATGCCGACCCACGTGAAATCGTCTGGACCTCCGGTGCCACCGAGTCCGACAACCTGGCAATCAAGGGTGCGGCGCATTTCTACGCGACCAAAGGCAAACACCTGATCACCACCAAGATTGAGCACAAGGCTGTCCTCGACACCATGCGCCAACTGGAGCGTGAAGGTTTTGAGGTTACCTACCTCGAGCCAACCACCGACGGTATCGTGACCCCTGCGATGATCGAAGCCGCGATGCGTGAAGACACCATCCTGGTTTCCGTGATCCACGTGAACAACGAAATCGGCACCATCAACGACATCGCCGCCATCGGCGAGCTGACCCGCTCCAAGGGCGTGTTGCTGCACGTCGACGCTGCTCAGTCCACCGGCAAGGTCGATATCGACCTGTCGAAACTGAAAGTCGACCTGATGTCGTTCTCTGCCCACAAGACCTACGGCCCTAAAGGCATTGGCGCGCTCTACGTGAGCCGCAAGCCTCGCGTACGTATCGAAGCCACCATGCACGGCGGCGGTCACGAGCGCGGCATGCGTTCGGGCACCCTGGCGACCCACCAGATCGTCGGCATCGGCGAAGCGTTCCGTGTGGCCAAGGAAGACATGGCTGCCGAAAACGTGCGCATCAAGGCCCTGAGCGATCGCTTCTACAAGCAGGTCGAGCACCTTGAAGAGCTGTACATCAACGGCAGCATGACCGCCCGTGTACCGCACAACCTGAATTTGAGCTTCAACTACGTCGAAGGCGAGTCGCTGATCATGGCGCTCAAGGACCTGGCGGTTTCGTCCGGCTCGGCCTGCACCTCGGCTTCCCTTGAGCCGTCTTACGTCCTGCGCGCCCTGGGCCGCAACGACGAACTGGCTCACAGCTCGATCCGCTTTACATTCGGCCGTTTCACCACCGAAGAAGAAGTCGACTACGCCGCGCAGAAAGTCTGCGAGGCCGTCACCAAGCTGCGTACCTTGTCCCCGCTGTGGGACATGTACAAGGACGGTGTCGACATTTCCAAGATCGAGTGGGCGGCACACTAAATATAGAAGCCGCCACCCAAAAGGCTCTGTAAAGACGTGGCGGAAAACGCAGGCGTGTTTGCAGGGTTCCAGAGCGGCCCTGATGAGTGAGGATTCAGTACCATGGCTTACAGCGAAAAGGTCATCGACCACTACGAAAACCCGCGCAACGTCGGCAAGATGAACGCGGAAGACCCTGATGTCGGCACCGGCATGGTCGGCGCTCCGGCGTGCGGCGACGTTATGCGCCTGCAGATCAAGGTCAACGAAGCTGGCGTTATCGAAGACGCCAAGTTCAAGACCTACGGTTGCGGTTCGGCCATCGCCTCCAGCTCCCTAGCGACCGAATGGATGAAAGGCAAGACCCTGGATGAGGCTGTGACTATCAGCAACACCCAGCTGGCCGAAGAACTGGCCTTGCCGCCAGTGAAAATCCACTGCTCGGTACTCGCAGAAGACGCCATCAAGGCGGCCGTTCGCGACTACAAGCAGAAGAAAGGCTTGATCTAAGCAATTTGGCGACGAGTAAGGAGTCACGATGGCTATCAGCATGACAGAAGCGGCTGCGCAGCACATTCGCCGCTCCCTGAATGGGCGCGGTAAAGGTGAGGGGATTCGTCTGGGTGTTCGCACCACGGGCTGTTCCGGCCTTGCCTACGTGCTGGAGTTTGTCGACGAGGTGGTCGAGGAAGATCAGGTGTTCGAGAGTCACGGCGAAAAAGTGATCATCGACCCGAAAAGCCTGACCTACCTGGACGGCACCGAACTCGATTTCGTCAAGGAAGGGTTGAACGAAGGCTTCAAGTTCAACAACCCCAACGTACGCGGTGAATGTGGCTGCGGCGAAAGCTTCAACATCTGAGGCTGATTGTGGGTACTCCTTGTCATTTCGCTTTGTTCGAGCTGCAGCCGAGTTTTCGACTGGACCTTGAACAGCTTGCCACGCGCTACCGTGAATTGGCGCGTGGGGTGCATCCGGACCGCTTCGCTGACGCTTCCGAGCGTGAGCAACGCCTGGCGCTGGAGCAATCAGCCAGCCTCAACGAAGCCTATCAGACGCTCAAGAACCCTCCCAAACGCGCGCGCTACCTGCTCGCGATGGGCGGTCGCGAGCTGCCGCTTGAAGTCACGGTCCAGGACCCTGATTTCCTGATGCAGCAGATGCAATGGCGCGAGGAGCTTGAAGAACTGCAGGACGAGGCTGATCTGGCCGGAGTCGCAGTGTTCAAGCGCCGTCTGAAAGTGGCCCAGGATGAACTCAACGAAAGCTTCGCAGCCTGTTGGGATGATGCAGCGCAACGTGAACAGGCCGAACGCCTGATGCGGCGCATGCAGTTCCTCGACAAGCTCACCTACGAAGTGCGCCAGTTAGAAGAGCGCCTCGACGATTAACCCAGTGCCGCCCAGGTTGCACGCCTGATATACAGATAAGTCCTGATTACCATGGCCCTACTGCAGATCGCCGAACCCGGTCAAAGTCCTCAACCGCACCAGCGTCGTCTGGCGGTCGGGATTGACTTGGGCACTACCAATTCGCTGGTCGCTGCATTGCGCAGCGGTCTTTCCGAGCCGCTGCCCGACGCGGATGGCCAGGTCATCCTGCCGTCTGCCGTGCGTTATCACGCTGACCGCACCGAAGTGGGCGAGTCGGCCAAGCTGGCGGCGTCTACCGATCCTTTGAATACCGTGCTGTCGGTCAAGCGCTTGATGGGTCGTGGTTTGTCCGACGTCAAGCAGCTGGGCGACCAGCTTCCCTACCGCTTTGTCGGCGGCGAATCACATATGCCGTTCATCGACACGATCCAGGGCCCGAAAAGCCCGGTGGAAGTGTCGGCCGATATCCTCAAGGTCTTGCGCCAGCGCGCCGAGACCACCTTGGGTGGCGAACTGGTAGGTGCGGTGATTACTGTTCCTGCATATTTCGATGACGCTCAGCGCCAGGCCACCAAGGATGCGGCGAAACTTGCCGGCCTGAACGTGCTGCGCCTGCTCAACGAGCCGACCGCAGCCGCTGTGGCTTACGGCCTGGATCAGCACGCCGAAGGCCTGGTGGCTATTTACGACCTGGGCGGCGGTACCTTTGATATTTCGATCCTGCGCCTGACCGGCGGTGTCTTCGAAGTGCTGGCTACCGGTGGCGATACCGCCCTGGGTGGCGATGACTTCGATCACGCCATTGCTGGCTGGATCATCACCAGTGCCGGCTTGTCTGCCGACCTGGACCCGGGTGCGCAACGTAATTTGCTGCAAACTGCCTGTGCCGCCAAAGAAGCGCTGACTGACGCTGCGTCGGTTGAAGTTTCCTACGGTAGCTGGTCGGCTCAACTGACCCGCGAAGCGTTCGATTCGTTGATCGAACCGATGGTCGCCCGCAGCCTGAAAGCCTGCCGCCGCGCCGTGCGTGATTCCGGTGTCGAGCTGGAAGACGTGGTCGCCGTGGTCATGGTGGGTGGTTCGACCCGCGTGCCGCGTGTTCGTGAGGCGGTCGCTGAAGCCTTCGGCCGTCAGCCGCTGACTGAAATCGACCCGGATCAAGTGGTGGCTATCGGTGCCGCGATCCAGGCCGATACCCTCGCCGGTAACAAGCGTGATGGTGGCGAACTGCTTCTGCTTGACGTGATCCCGTTGTCCCTGGGGCTGGAAACCATGGGCGGCCTGATGGAGAAGGTGATTCCACGCAACACCACCATCCCCGTTGCCCGCGCCCAGGACTTCACCACGTACAAAGATGGTCAGACGGCCATGATGATTCATGTGCTGCAGGGCGAGCGTGAGCTGATCAGCGACTGCCGTTCCCTGGCGCGCTTCGAATTGCGCGGCATTCCGGCGATGGTGGCTGGTGCGGCGAAGATTCGCGTGACCTTCCAGGTCGACGCCGACGGCTTGCTCAGCGTTGCCGCTCGCGAACTGGCCTCCGGCGTTGAAGCCAGCATCCAGGTCAAGCCGTCCTACGGCCTGACCGACGGTGAAATCGCCAAGATGCTCAAGGATTCGTTCCAGTACGCCGGTGACGACAAGGTCGCCCGCGTGCTGCGTGAGCAGCAAGTCGACGCCCAGCGCCTGCTCGAAGCGGTGCAGGGCGCCCTGGAAGCTGACGGCGAACGTCTGCTGGATGCCGAAGAGCGCATGGTCATCGACCTGCAAATGCAGGAACTGGCTGAATTGATGAAAGGCACCGATGGTTACGCTATCGAGCAACAGACCAAGCGCCTGTCGCAAGTGACCGATGCCTTTGCCGCCCGTCGTATGGACCAGACGGTAAAAGCCGCCCTGGCGGGCCGCAACTTGAATGAACTTGAGGATTAACTGATGCCGCAGATCATTTTTCTGCCACACGCCGAGCATTGCCCGGACGGTATGGTTGTGGAGGCTGAGACCGGCAAGTCCATTCTCGAAGTCGCTCACGATAACCACATCGAGATCGAAAGCGCCTGCGGCGGCGTTAACGCCTGTACCACGTGCCATTGCATCATCCGCGAAGGTTTCAATAGCCTGGAAGAGGCTGATGAGCTGGAAGAGGACTATCTTGATAGGGCGTGGGGCCTTGAGCCGACGTCGCGATTGAGCTGTCAGGCAAAAGTGGGAACAGAAGACCTTACCGTCGAAATTCCGAAGTATTCGCTCAACCATGCCGCCGAAGCGCCGCACTGATTCAAGGAAGTGTCATGAGTCTTAAATGGGTTGATGTACAAGAAATCGCTATCCTGCTGGCCGATGGTCACCCGGACTTGAACCCTTATTCGCTGAACTTTGTAGCTTTGCGTGACATGGTCATGGCCTTGCCAGGGTTCGAAGATGACCGGGAACGCGGCGGTGAAAAGGTGCTTGAAGCTATTCAAACTGCCTGGAAAGAAGAGCAGGACTGAAGCCTCCCTTACGCAGTTAGGCAATACCCAAGAACCCGCGTATAATTCGCGGGTTTAATTTTTCGCAAATTACCGTTTCTGGAGTTACACCATGGCTGTTCAACGTACTTTCTCCATCATCAAGCCTGACGCTGTTGCAAAAAACGTCATCGGCGAGATCACCACTCGTTTCGAAAAAGCCGGCCTGAAGGTTGTAGCTTCGAAACTCAAGCAACTGTCCAAGGCTGAAGCTGAAGGCTTCTACGCTGAGCACAGCGCTCGTGGTTTCTTCGGCGACCTGGTTGCCTTCATGATCTCCGGTCCTGTTGTTGTTCAGGTTCTGGAAGGCGAAAACGCTATCGCTCTGAACCGTGAGCTGATGGGCGCTACCAACCCTAAAGAAGCTGCTGCCGGCACCATCCGTGCCGACTTCGCTGAATCGATCGACGCCAACGCCGTTCACGGTTCGGACTCCGAAGCCGCTGCTGCCCGCGAAATCTCGTACTTTTTCGCTGCTACTGAAGTAACCGCTCGCTAAGCATTGGCTTAAAAGAGCGAAGGTGAATCCATGACTACATTGACTGCAAAAACCAACCTGCTGGGTCTGACTCAACAGGAAATGGAAAAATTCTTCGACTCAATCGGGGAGAAGCGTTTTCGTGCCGCTCAGGTAATGAAGTGGATTCACCATCTTGGCGTCGATGATTTCGACGCCATGACGAACGTCAGCAAGGCCCTGCGCGACAAGCTCAAGGCCATTGCCGAAGTTCGCGGCCCCGAAGTGGTCAGCGAGGACATTTCCACCGACGGCACCCGTAAGTGGGTGGTGCGCGTGGCGTCCGGCAGCTGCGTCGAGACCGTGTACATTCCCCAGGGCAAGCGCGGCACTCTGTGCGTTTCGTCCCAGGCAGGCTGTGCCCTGGACTGCAGTTTCTGCTCCACCGGCAAGCAAGGTTTCAACAGCAACCTCACCGCCGCCGAAGTCATCGGCCAGGTGTGGATTGCCAATAAATCGTTCGGCAGCATCCCGGCGACCGCCGACCGTGCCATCACCAACGTGGTGATGATGGGCATGGGCGAGCCGCTGCTGAACTTCGACAACGTTGTTGCGGCCATGCACCTGATGATGGACGACCTGGGCTACGGCATCTCCAAGCGCCGCGTGACCCTGTCGACCTCCGGCGTGGTACCGATGATCGATGAGCTGGCCAAGCACATCGACGTCTCCCTGGCGTTGTCGCTGCACGCACCGAATGACGCATTGCGTAACCAATTGGTGCCGATCAACAAGAAGTATCCGCTTAAGATGCTGCTCGAATCTTGCCAGCGCTACATGGCGACCTTGGGCGAAAAGCGTGTGTTGACCATTGAGTACACCATGCTCAAGGACATCAACGACAAGGTCGAGCACGCGGTCGAGATGATCGAGTTGCTCAAGAACGTACCGTGCAAGATCAACCTGATTCCGTTTAACCCGTTTCCCCATTCTGGCTATGAGCGGCCGAGCAACAACGCCATCCGCCGTTTCCAGGATCAACTGCACCATGCAGGCTTCAATGTCACCGTGCGCACCACCCGCGGCGAAGACATCGATGCGGCATGTGGCCAATTGGTAGGACAGGTGCTGGATCGCACCCGTCGCAGCGAACGTTATATCGCCGTGCGTGAATTGAGTGCCGCCGACGATATGCCGCAAAGCGCCGCGACTCGAACCTGAGAGAGGATCTCTATGCCCTTGCGCCTTGCGCTGCTTTTGCTTGTTGCCAGCCTCGCGGCTGGCTGTGTTTCATCGGGCCATGACAGCCCGTTGCAAACCGGCAAGGGCCGTGACGAAGCGCGCGCTGCCTATGTGCAGCTGGGCTTGGGGTACTTGCAGCAAGGGATGACCGAACAGGCCAAGGTGCCGCTGAAAAAAGCCCTCGAGCTGGATGGCAGCGACGCCGACGCCAATGCTGCGTTGGCCTTGGTGTTCCAGGCCCAGGCCGAGCCCGAATTGGCCGATCAATATTTCCAAAAGGCCCTGGCCACACGCCCTGGCGACCCAAGACTGCTGAATAACTACGGCAGTTTTTTGTTTGCGCAGAAACGTTATGCCCAGGCATCCGAATATTTCCAGCAGGCTGCGGCCGATACCCTCTATCCTGAGCGTTCGCGGGTTTTCGAGAACCTGGGGGTGACCTCAATGCTTCTCGGCCAGCGCGACACCGCACGCCAGCAACTGGAAAAAGCCCTGCACCTGAACCAGCGCCAGCCACGGGCCTTGCTCGAAATGGCTGAGTTGTCCTTCGAAGACAGGCATTATGTGCCGGCACGTGACTATTACGAGCGTTTTAGCCTGCTGAGCGGGCAAAATGCACGTAGTCTATTGCTCGGTGTGCGCCTGGCGACGGTTCATGAAGAACGCGACAAGGCCGCACGTTTTGGCCAGCAACTCGAACGACTCTATCCCGGTACGCCGGAATATCAGCAATACCTGTCGGAGCAATGATGAAAGCGGCGCACCCGGAAGTTGTAGCAGCTAATCGTGGAAACCCAGGCGAGACCTTGCGTCAGGCCCGCGAAAGCAATGGTTGGTCGCTGGCAGAAGTGGCCCTCAAGCTCAATTTGACCACGACTTCATTGGGCAACCTTGAAGCTGGCGCATTCGACAAGCTGCCAGGGCACACCTTTGCCCGCGGCTATATCCGCGCCTACGCCAAGTTGCTGGGTATCGACCAGGCTGCATTGGTCCAGGAGTTCGACCAAATCACCGGTACCGATTCCCAGGGCAGCAATGTCCATGGTCTTGGCCGCATTGAAGAGCCTGTGCGGGTTTCCCACACCATTTTGCGCATTGTCAGCCTGTTGCTGCTCATCGCCGTGATCGGCGGTGGTTTTGTATGGTGGCAGGATCAGACCGCCCAGCGTGGCAAGGACTTGTCCAGCAACGCCATGGAGCACGTCGAAGTCGAAAGCGCCGACGGCACCACCCAGATTCATCCGTTGGATGAGCCGGAAGACCAGGCCGTGGCCCAGGGTCAGGCGGCGCCTGAGGCAGGGCCAAGCGCCGAGCAGCCTGCGCCCGAAGCAGGTACTGCCGCCGCAGTGGCACCCGTCGCACCCGCTCCAGCGGTTGCAGTGACGCCTGCTGCTCCAGCTCATACGCCAGCAACGCCAGCAGTACCGGCGCAGGCTCCGGCAACAACGGCTCCCGTCGCCCCGGCGATTTCCGCGCCAACCACCCCGGTACTGATCGCCGGTGATGGCCGAGTACAAATTACCTACGTCGCTGACTGCTGGACGCAAGTCTCCGATGGCAACGGCAAGGTGCTGTTCAGTGGTCTGAAGCGTAAGGGAGATACACTTGACCAGGGCGGCAAGCCTCCTTTGACGCTGCGTCTGGGCTTTGCCCGTGGCGCGCAAGTGGCCTACAACGGCCAGCCTGTGGACGTGGCGCCGTTCACCAGTGGCGAGACTGCTCGCCTCAAGTTGGGACAATAAAGTCATGCACGGCGAATCTCCAATCAAACGTCGCGTATCGCGCAAGATCTGGGTCGGCTCGGTGCCGGTGGGCGGTGATGCCCCCATCGCAGTACAAAGCATGACCAACAGCGACACCAATGATGTGGCGGCCACTGTCGCCCAGATCAACCGCCTGGAAGCGGCGGGCGTCGACATCGTGCGTGTATCCGTACCGGATATGGACGCTGCCGAAGCCTTTGGCCGCATCAAGCAACTGGTCAAGGTGCCGCTGGTCGCCGATATTCACTTCGACTACAAGATCGCGTTGCGCGTGGCCGAGTTGGGCGTCGATTGCCTGCGGATCAACCCGGGCAACATCGGTCGTGAAGACCGGGTTCGCGCCGTGGTGGATGCCGCCCGTGATCGCGGGATTCCAATTCGCATCGGCGTCAACGCCGGCTCGCTGGAAAAAGACCTGCAAAAGAAGTACGGCGAGCCGACGCCGGCCGCACTGGTCGAGTCCGCGCTGCGCCACGTAGAACACCTTGAACGCCTGAATTTCCAGGACTTCAAGGTCAGCGTAAAGGCTTCCGACGTGTTCATGGCGGTAGAAGCGTACCGCCTGCTGGCCAAGGAAATCGTCCAGCCGCTGCACCTGGGTATCACCGAAGCCGGCGGTTTACGCTCAGGCACAGTGAAATCTGCGGTGGGTCTCGGTATGCTGCTGGCCGACGGGATTGGCGATACTATTCGCATCTCCCTCGCGGCAGACCCGGTAGAGGAAGTGAAAGTCGGTTACGACATTCTCAAATCCCTGCATTTGCGTTCCCGTGGCATCAACTTCATTGCCTGCCCGAGCTGCTCGCGGCAGAACTTCGACGTGGTGAAAACCATGAACGAACTGGAAGTACGCCTCGAAGACCTGCTGGTGCCGCTGGATGTCGCGGTGATCGGCTGTGTGGTCAACGGGCCGGGTGAGGCCAAAGAGGCCCATGTGGGCCTGACCGGTGGTACGCCAAACCTGATTTACATCGACGGCAAGCCGTCGCAGAAATTGACGAATGACAATCTGGTGGATGAGCTGGAACGGCTGATCCGCCAGAAAGCGGCCGAAAAGGTCGAAGCTGACGCAGCGGTTATCGCGCGCGGCTGATCGAACGAATTTAAGGATTTGATGTGAGCAAGTCTCTGCAAGCCATTCGTGGCATGAACGACATCCTGCCTGAGCAGACGCCCCTGTGGCGCTACTTCGAGGGCACTGTCGCGCGCCTGCTGGATAACTACGGTTACAAGCAGATCCGCATGCCGATCGTCGAGTTCACCGAGCTGTTCAAGCGCTCCATCGGTGAAGTGACCGACATCGTCGAAAAAGAGATGTACACCTTCGAAGACCGCAACGGTGACTCCCTGACCCTGCGTCCGGAAGGTACTGCCGCGTGTGTGCGTGCGGTGCTCGAACATGGCCTCACCGGCGGTGGCCAGCCGCAGAAGCTCTGGTACATCGGCCCGATGTTCCGCCACGAGCGTCCGCAGAAAGGCCGTTATCGCCAGTTTCACCAGATCGGCCTGGAAGTCTTCAACCTCGACGGTCCGGACATCGACGCCGAGCTGATCGTGCTGACCTGGCGCCTGTGGGGCATGCTGGGCATCCGCGATGCGGTCAAGCTTGAACTCAACAGCCTGGGCACCAGCGAATCCCGGGGCCGCTACCGCGAAGCCCTGGTGGAATTCCTGTCGGCCCACCTGGACAAGCTGGACGAAGACAGCCAGCGCCGCCTGAAAACCAACCCGCTGCGGGTACTGGACACCAAGAGCGCCGAGACCCAGGCCGTACTGGTGGACGCGCCGAAAATGGCCGACTACCTGGACGACGAGTCCCGTATCCACTTCGAGGGCCTCAAGGCTCGCCTGGATGCAGCCGGTATTCCTTACGTCATCAACCCGAAACTGGTGCGTGGCCTCGATTACTACAGCAAGACCGTGTTCGAGTGGGTCACCGACAAGCTCGGCGCCCAGGGCACGGTGTGTGCCGGTGGTCGTTACGACGGCCTGGTCGAGCAGATGGGCGGCAAGCCGACCACCGGCGTAGGTTTTGCCATGGGCATCGAGCGGCTGATCCTGCTGCTGGAAACCCTGGAGCAGGTTCCCGAAGAAATCTCCCGTCAGGTGGACGTGTACTTCTGTGCCTTTGGCGAGGCGGCCGAACTGGCTGCCCTGGCCCTGAGCGAGAAACTGCGCGACCAACTGCCGAACCTGCGCCTGCAAGTCAATGCCGGCGCCGGCAGCTTCAAAAGCCAGTTCAAGAAAGCCGACAAGAGCGGTGCGTTGTATGCACTGATCCTGGGTGATGATGAGTTGGCCCAGCAAGTGGTAAGTTTCAAACCCCTGCGTGGTCAGGGTGAACAACAAAGCATTGCCTTTGATGCGCTTGCAGCGCACCTGGCCACCTGCATCGTGCAGGGTTGAAGCTGTCAAACAGCCGATTTAGCGATTAAGGAGTATTGGGGTGTCGAGTACTGATGATGACCAGCTGGCCGAGTTCAAAGACTGGTGGCAGCGCAACGGCAAGCCCCTGGTCACTGGCGGCTTGCTGGCTTTAGTAGTGGTGTTCGGCTGGCAAGCCTGGCACAAGTATCAGGCTAACCAGTCGCAAGGCGCCTCGATTATCTATCAGCAACTGCTGGAAACCACGCTGACGCCAAACGGCAAGCCTGACCTGGCCCAGGTTGCAGACCTGGCCGGCAAGCTGAAGAGCGAATTCGGCGGTAGCACCTACGCGCAATACGGCAGCCTGTTCGTCGCAAAAGTTGCGGTCGACAACGGCAAGCTGGATGACGCCGCCTCCGAGCTGAAAGCCATCACCGACAAGCCGGCCAACCCGACACTGGGTGAAATCGCACGTCAGCGTCTGGCTCAGGTACTGGCGGCACAGAACAAGGCCGACGAAGCACTGAAACTGCTCGACGGCGATGCTGACAAGGCATTCCTGGCCACTCGTGAAGAGCTCAAGGGCGACCTCCTGGTCCAATTGGGTCGTACCGACGAAGCCAATGCTGCGTACCAAAAAGCCAAGGCGGCGCTGTCTGATGAAGCGGCGGTCGGTGGCTTACAAATCAAGCTCGACGACTTGGCCAAAGGGGATGCGTGACGTGATCCGTTGGAAACATGCAGCATTGCTGGCTCTGGCCGTTTTGGCCGCGGGTTGCAGCAGCAACAGCAAAAAAGAACTGCCTCCGGCCGAGCTGACCAGCTTCAAGGAAGAAGTGGTCCTGCAAAAGCAGTGGAGCCGCTCCATTGGTGACGGTCAGGGCGATCTGTACAACCTGATGGTCCCGGCGATCGACGGTGACACTATCTACGCCGCTGATTCCACCGGTGTTGTGGTCTCCATGGATCGCATGAACGGCGACGTCAAGTGGAAGAAAGACCTCGAACTGCCTGTGTCCGGCGCCGTTGGCGTGGGTTCTGGCCTGGTGATGCTCGGCACGCTGAAAGGCGACGTCGTGGCACTGGATTCGAGCACCGGTGAAGAGAAATGGCGCGCTCGCGTGACCAGTGAAGTGCTCTCGCCGCCTGCTACCAACGGTGACGTAGTTGTCGTGCAGACCCAGGATGACCGTGTGATCGGCCTCGACGCCGCCACCGGTAACCAGCGCTGGTTGTATGACAGCACGCCGGCGGTCCTGACCTTGCGCGGTACCAGCGGTCCGGTTGTGACCAGCAACCTGGCACTGGCAGGCCTGTCGACCGGTAAAGTGGTCGCCCTGGACACCCAGAACGGCGTGCCGGCCTGGGAAACCCGGGTCGCGATTCCTCAAGGTCGTTCGGAACTGGACCGCGTAGTGGACATCGACGGTGGCTTGCTGCTGTCGGGTGATACCCTTTACGTCGCTACTTATCAGGGCCGTGTTGCGGCGCTGGACGTGCAGAGCGGCCGGATCAACTGGCAGCGTGATGCTTCCAGCTACGCCGGTGTCGCCCAAGGGTTTGGCAGCGTCTACGTCAGCCTGGCGTCCGGCACCGTTGAAAGTGTCGACGAGCGTTCCACTACCGCGTTGTGGAGCAACGACTCCCTGGCCCGCCGTCAGTTGTCGGCACCGGAAGTGTTCTCCAGCTACGTAGCGGTAGGCGACTTTGAAGGTTACCTGCACCTGCTGAGCCAGGTGGACGGTCGCTTCGTGGGTCGCGAACGTATCGACAGCGACGGCCTGCGTGCCCGTCCGCTGGTGGTAGGTAACATGCTTTACGTGTATGGCAACAGCGGCAAGCTGGAAGCGCTGACCATCAAGTAATGGTTTGACTATGCTTGGGGTAATTCCCAGGCGGCCCTGCTTCGGCAGGGCATGCGGCGCTTTCGAGCGCTGCCCCGAGCACCAGCCGCTGCCTTGCAGCGGCTTTTGTATTTTCTGAAATAACGAAGTGGAGAGCCGCATGGTTCCCGTAATCGCCCTGGTGGGCCGACCGAACGTCGGCAAGTCCACCTTGTTCAACCGCCTGACCAGGACTCGCGACGCCATCGTCGGCGACTTGTCCGGTCTGACCCGTGATCGCCAATACGGTGAGGCAAAGTGGCAAGGGCGCTCCTACATTATTGTCGACACCGGTGGTATCTCCGGTGACGAGCATGGCATGGACGAAAAGATGGCCGAGCAGTCGCTGCTGGCCATTGAAGAAGCTGATGTCGTGTTGTTCCTGGTGGACGCCCGCGCGGGCTACACCGCTGCAGACCAGATGATTGGCGAGCACCTGCGCAAGCGCAACAAGCGTTCCTACGTGGTGGCCAACAAGATCGACAACATCGATCCTGAAATGGCCCGCGCCGAGTTCAGCCCGATGGGCCTGGGCGACGCGATCCCGATCGCCGGTGCCCACGGTCGCGGCATCACCCAGATGCTGGAAATCGCCCTGCGCGACTTCCCGCGTGATGACGTGGATGAAGTCGAAGGCGAAGAAGAAATCGTTGCCGAAGGCGAGGAAGCCAAGCGCATTCCTGGCCCAAGCGAAAAAGACGGTATCAAGATCGCGATCATCGGCCGTCCGAACGTCGGCAAGTCGACCCTGGTCAACCGCATGCTCGGTGAAGACCGGGTAATCGTCTATGACGAGCCGGGCACCACTCGCGACAGCATCTACATCCCGTTCGAGCGTAACGACGAGAAGTACACGCTGATCGACACTGCCGGTGTGCGCAAGCGCGGCAAGATCCACGAAGAAGTTGAAAAGTTCTCCGTGGTGAAAACCCTGCAGGCGATCAAAGACGCCAACGTAGTGATCTTCGTCATGGACGCCCGCGAAGGCGTGGTAGAC
Source organism: Pseudomonas sp. P7758 (assembly GCF_013386485.1). Lineage (NCBI taxonomy): Bacteria > Pseudomonadati > Pseudomonadota > Gammaproteobacteria > Pseudomonadales > Pseudomonadaceae > Pseudomonas > Pseudomonas sp. P7758. Next base: position 30,895 of record NZ_JACARS010000103.1, read on the forward strand.
CACGACCTGAACTTGCTGGGCTTTGCCCTGGAAGCCGGTCGTGCCCTGGTGATCGCGATCAACAAGTGGGACGGCATGACGCCGAGCGAGCGCGACTACGTCAAGGTCGAACTGCAGCGTCGTCTTTTCTTCGTCGAGTTTGCCGATATCCACTTTATCTCGGCACTGCACGGTACCGGCGTGGGTAACCTCTACGCCTCGGTGCAGAACTCGTTCAAGTCCGCGGTTACCCGCTGGCCGACCAACCGCCTGACCCAGATTCTTGAAGATGCGGTCAGCGAGCACGCGCCGCCGATGGTCAACAACCGTCGGATCAAGCTGCGCTACGCTCACTTGGGTGGTGCCAACCCGCCGATTATCGTGATTCACGGTAACCAGCTGGAGAAGGTGCCGAAGTCCTACGTGCGTTACCTGGAAAATACCTACCGCCGCGTCTTGAAACTGGTCGGTACGCCGATCCGTATCGAGTTCAAGGGTGGCGAGAACCCGTACGAAGGTAACAAGAACAGCCTCACCGACCGCCAGGTAAACAAAAAGCGCCGGATGATGACGCACCACAAGAAGGCCGACAAAAAGCGCCGCGACAAGCGCTGATCCTGATCGGTTGAAAAAGGGCTCTTTCGGAGCCCTTTTTTTGTGCCTGGCGGTTGACCCTTCGCGGCATGCAGCTTAAAACTTGGGGCTCACCGCAAGGGGCGCACCGATGATCACCAGCAAGCTGCCGAATGTCGGCACCACCATCTTCACCACCATGTCGCAACTCGCTGCCGAAACCGGTGCGCTCAACCTGTCCCAGGGCTTTCCCGACTTTAACGGGCCCCAGGAGTTGCTCGATGGAGTGGGCAGACACATTGCCCTGGGCCATAACCAATACGCCCCGATGACCGGCCTGCCGGTACTGCGCCAGCAAGTGGCGGCCAAGATCGCCCGCAGCTATGGCGCAACGGTGAATGCCGACAGCGAAGTGACCATCACCCCAGGCGCCACTGAAGCGATCTTCTGTGCGATCCAGGCGGTGATCCGCAGCGGTGATGAAGTCATCGTGTTCGATCCGGCCTACGACAGCTACGAGCCTTCTGTGGAACTGGCAGGCGGTCGCTGCGTACACGTGCAACTGGGCCTGGATGATTTCGCCCTGGACTTCGAGCAACTGCGCGCTGCGCTGTCGCCGCGCACCCGCATGATCATCCTCAACAGCCCGCATAACCCCACCGGTGCCCTGATCAGCCGTGCCGAGCTGGACCAGTTGGCCGAGTTGATCCGCGACCGCGACATCTACCTGGTCAGCGACGAGGTCTACGAGCACCTGGTGTTCGACGGTGTGCCCCACGTCAGCGTGTTGGCCCACGAAGAGCTGTATCAGCGTGCGTTTGTGGTCAGTTCGTTCGGCAAGACCTACCACGTCACCGGCTGGAAAACCGGCTACGTGGTCGCGCCGCCAGCCCTCAGCGCCGAGCTGCGCAAGGTGCATCAATATGTCAACTTTTGCGGCGTGACCCCGTTGCAGTACGCTTTGGCAGACTTCATGGCCGAACACCCGGAACACGTCGAGGAGCTGCCGGCTTTTTATCAAGCCAAGCGCGACCTGTTCTGCGACCTGCTGGAACCGTCGCGTTTCAGCTTTACCCGGGTGGCCGGTACCTACTTTCAATTGGTGGATTACTCACAGATTCGCCCGGACCTGGATGACGTCGCCATGTCGCTGTGGATGACCCGCGAACACGGCGTTGCGACCATCCCGGTCTCGGTGTTCTACCGGAACCCACCGCAAGGCCAGCGCCTGGTGCGACTGTGCTTTGCCAAACGCGAGGAGACGCTGCGTCAAGCAGCCGAGAAACTATGCGTGATCTGAGTGCACTGCCCAACCTGAACATCGCCCTGGTGCAAACCACCCTGGCCTGGCACGACCGCCAGGCCAACCTGGAGCATTTTGAACTGTTGCTGGAACAGGCCAAGGGTGCCGACCTGATCGTGCTACCGGAGATGTTCACCACCGGTTTCTCGATGGAATCGGAAACCCTCGCCGAGCCTGAAAACGGCCCCACCCATCAATGGCTGCAGGCCCAGGCGAAGAAGTACAACGCGGTGATCACCGGCAGCGTGATCATCCAGGCCGCCGACCGCAGTCACCGCAACCGCCTGCTGTGGGCGCGACCGGATGGTGAGGTGTTGCACTACGACAAGCGTCACCTGTTCCGTATGGCCGGTGAACACGACCACTACACCCCCGGCGAGCGCCAGGTGCAGTTCGAACTCAAGGGGTGGCGGATTCGTCCGTTGATCTGCTACGACCTGCGATTCCCGGTGTGGAGTCGTGACGCCCAGGACACTGACTTGCTGCTGTACACCGCCAACTGGCCGGGCGCACGTCGCCAGCACTGGAACCGTCTGCTGCCGGCACGGGCCATTGAAAACCTGTGCTACGTGGCGGCGGTGAATCGGGTGGGCACGGACGGCAAGGGCTTTGCCTACACCGGCGACAGCCAGGTCGTGGACTTCCAGGGCGAAAGCCTGCTGAGCGCAGGGGAGGCGGACGGCGTGTTCCAGGTGTGCCTGGACGCAGCGGAATTGGCGGAGTACCGCACACGCTTCCCGGCGAACCTGGATGCGGACAGCTTCGAGTTCACCTGAAGGATTTTCGCCGCCTTATAGATTGCCTTCGCGAGCAAGCCCGCTTCTACATTCGACCTGCGCCACCTGAAAGAACGCGGTCAAAATGTGGGAGCGGGCTTGCTCGCGAAGAGGCCCTGAAAATCACCACAAATTCCAATAAAAAGGCCCCTGGATTCTGATCCCGGGGCCTTTCGCATTTCAGCGGTCAGTGCTTACGCCGCTTTCGCTTCCAGCTGGCTCAACGAGCGGTTCAGCGCGCTGAACACCGCCTTGAAGCTCGCCGTGGTGATGTTTTCATCAATGCCCACGCCATGCACCGGACGCTCACCGTTCACTCGCAGCTCGATGTAGGCCGCCGCCTTGGCATTGGTGCCGGCGCCAATCGCATGTTCGTTGTAATCCATGATCTCCACACCAATCGGCAGCCCGGCCACCAGCGCTTCCAGGGCGCCGTTGCCCTTGCCGTGCCAGCGCAGGTTGGTTTCGCCCTGGCCTTTGCCGGAGACTTCAACTTCCACCGAGCTGTTGCCGTTCTCTTCCTGCAAGCGATGGCTGACCAGCGCGTAAGGAATGTTGGCTTGCAGGTATTCACGCTGCAACAAGCTGTAGATCTGCGCGGCGGTCATCTCCAGGCCCACGCGGTCGGTTTCGGCCTGTACCACCTGGCTGAACTCGATCTGCATGCGGCGCGGCAAGCTGATGCCGTATTCCTGCTCCAGCAGGTAGGCGATGCCGCCTTTGCCCGACTGGCTGTTGACGCGGATCACCGCCTCGTAGCTGCGGCCGATGTCGGCCGGGTCGATCGGCAAGTACGGCACTTCCCACAAGGCGTCGTCTTTCTGCTGGGTGAAGCCCTTGCGGATCGCGTCCTGGTGGGAGCCGGAGAAGGCGGTGTGAACCAGGTCGCCGACGTACGGGTGACGTGGGTGAACCGGGATCTGGTTGCACTCTTCGACAACTTTGCGAATACCGTCGATGTCGGAGAAGTCCAGCTGAGGGTCGAGGCCCTGGGTGTACATGTTCAAGGCCACGGTGACCAGGTCGACGTTACCGGTACGCTCGCCGTTGCCGAACAGGCAGCCTTCGACACGGTCGGCGCCGGCCATCAGGCCCAACTCGGTGGCGGCTACGCCGGTGCCACGGTCGTTGTGGGTGTGCAGGCTGATGATCACGCTGTCGCGACGGTTGATATGACGACCGAACCACTCGATCTGGTCGGCATAGATGTTCGGGGTGGCGCACTCGACGGTGGCTGGCAGGTTGAAGATCACCTTGTGCTCAGGCGTCGGGTTCCAGACCTCGATCACCGCGTCACAGACTTCCTTGGCGAACTCAAGCTCAGTGGCGCTGAACGTCTCTGGCGAGTATTCGAAGGTCCACTGGGTTTCCGGCTGCTGGGCGGCGTATTTGACGAACAGCTTGGCCGCGTTGACCGCGATCGCCTTGATGCCGTCCTTGTCCTGGTTGAACACGATGCGGCGGAACGACGGCGAGGTGGCGTTGTACAAGTGAACGATGGCTTTCTTCGCCCCGCGCAGGGATTCGAAGGTGCGTGCGATCAAGTCTTCACGGCCCTGGGTCAGCACCTGGATGGTGGTGTCCTCGGGGATGTGATTGTCTTCGATCAGGGTGCGCACGAAGTCGAAATCGGTTTGCGACGCAGCCGGGAAGGAGGCTTCGATTTCCTTCACACCGACGGCCACCAGGGTCTTCCAGAAACGCAGCTTTTTCACCGCGTCCATCGGTTCGATCAGCGACTGGTTGCCGTCGCGCAGGTCGGAACTGCACCAGATCGGCGCGGTGGTGATGGTTTTCGAAGGCCAGGTGCGGTCCGGGATATCAATGGTCGGGAACGCGCGGTACTTCGAAGACGGGTCTTTGAGCATGCTCATCGGGAAATCCTTTGTCTAGGGGCCGAGAAAAGGCGGCCTGCCGTAAAACTGTTATTGGGGATGAAGCAGAAGACGAGGCAGATCGATTCAGCCTGGCAGTCGTGCGCTGACTAGGCACAGGCTGCGGTGCTGGCGGAGCTGAATGAGGGTGTGAGAGGTTTTCATAGGTCCAACCCTAACCGCCGGGGTGAAAGATGGCAAGCAGTCGGAAAAAATTGAGAGAAGTTCTGCTATTACTGAGGAAAACGAGATTTTATGGTTGAGAATTGTGCGCGAGGTTGTTTTGTTTGCGCACCCGTTGCCGGGTGCGCAATTGAGCGTCAGGGCTGAAACGCGCCGATAAAGATCGCCGGATCCACCCGTGCGTCGTTCAGGCTGATGTTCCAATGCATATGCGGCCCGGTCGCCCGGCCGGTGGAACCGACCTTGCCCACCACTGCACCACGAGCCAGTTGCTGGCCCACGCTCACATCAATCTTCGACATATGGCAGAACATGCTGATAAAGCCCTGGCCATGGTCGACAAACACGGTGTTGCCGTTGAAGAAGTAGTTGCCGGTCAGGATCACCTTGCCCGCTGCCGGGGTCTTGATCGGCGTGCCGGCGCCCACGGCAAAGTCCAGGCCGGAATGCGGATTCCGCTCCTCGCCGTTGAAGAAACGTCGCACGCCGAACTTGCTCGACAGCGGCCCGTTCACCGGCTTGTCCAGCAGCAGGTTGCTCGGCGTGTTCGGGCTGAAACTGCGATACGCCTTGAGCTGGACTGCCAGCTCGCCTTCGATGCGCTTGAGTTGCGCCGGGTCCGGGTTCACCTGGCTCTTGTTCTTCAGGGTGATGTGCTGCTCGGGGTATTTCTTGAAGCCCACGACAAACGGCAGGTTCTGGCTGCCGCTGGTGATGCGTTGGGTGCCGGGCTTGACCGTCAGCGGGATGCCCACAATCGCCAGCCAGTTGTTTTGCTCCTTCACCACCAGCACTGGGCGGTTCATGTAGGTGGCTTTGGGCGCCGTGGCCGAAGTGCCGAGGTCGACCACCGCCACGCCACCGGGCACCGGCTTGTTCAGCAGCCGGGTGATGTAGCTGTCGGCATGGGCGTTAAAGGTCAGGCACAGCAGCATCAACAAACTTAAAAAGCGTGGCATCAATCAATCCAGTAACGAGAGGGTGACGGGCGTCAGGTGGTTGTCTTCCACCCGTACCTGCAATTGGCCTTCACCGAGGCGCGCGGTCAGGCGCTGCCCGGTGTGGGTTTGCGCGGCGTTGCGAATCGCCTGGCCGCGTTCGTCGAGCAAGATGCTGTAGCCGCGTCCAAGCGTCGCCAGCGGGCTGACCACGTGCAGCGTCTGCACCTGGCTTTGCAGTTGCAGGCGACGGGCCTTGAGGCCTTCGCGCATGGCGCGGGGCAGGCGTTCGGCAAGGCTGTCCAGGCGTTGGCGCAACAGCGCCAGTTGGCGGCCGGGGTGTTGGCCGGCGAGGCGGGTTTCCAGGCGGATCAAACGCTCGCGACGGGTGTTGAGGCTGCGCTCGAAGGCACGCCGCAGGCGCATGTCCAGGTCATCCAGGCGCTGGGCCTGTTGGCGCAGGCGCTCGCCCGGGTGACGCAGGCGACGAGCCATGCCTTCCAGGCGCAGGCGGTCGTGGGTCAGGCGGTTGCGCATCAGCATCACCAGGCGGCGGTGCAGGTTCTCTACCTGGCGAGTCAGGTGGCTGGAGTCCGGCGCCAACAGCTCGGCAGCGGCGGAAGGCGTTGGGGCGCGTACGTCGGCGACAAAGTCGCTGATCGACACATCGGTCTCATGGCCAACGGCGCTGACGATGGGCGTCACGCAGGCGTCCACGGCACGCGCCACGGCTTCTTCGTTGAAGCACCAGAGGTCTTCCAGCGACCCGCCGCCACGGGCCAGGATCAGCGCGTCGAAGCCGCGTGCATCGGCCAGCTTCAGTGCGCGGACGATCTGCGCCACGGCTTCACGACCTTGTACGGCTGTCGGGATCAACGTCAGTTCCACGTTGGGCGCCCGGCGACGGAACACGCTGATGATGTCGCGAATCACCGCACCGGTGGGCGAGCTGATAATCCCTATGCGCCGTGGGTGTGCGGGCAGCGGCACCTTGCGCTCGGCACTGAACAGGCCTTCGGCGCTGAGTTTTTCCTTCAGCGCGTCGAAGGCCAGGCGCAGTGCGCCGTCACCGGCCGGCTCCACCGTGTCGAGAATCAGCTGATAGTCGCCACGGCCCTCAAACAGCGAGACCTTGCCCCGCACCTTCACCGCCAGGCCGTCTTTCAACGCCTGGCGCACCCGTGCGGCGTTCTGCCGGAACAGCGCACAACGCACCTGGGCGCCACTGTCCTTGAGGGTGAAATACACGTGGCCGGAGGCCGGGCGGGCGAGGTTGGAGATCTCGCCTTCGACCCAGATATTGGTGAACACGTCTTCCAGCAACACCCGCGCGCGGCCGTTGAGCTGGCTGACAGTCAGGACTTCGCGGTCCAGGCCCAGACGGGCAAAGGGATCTTTAATCATGGGCGGCAGTTTATAGGCATTCGTGCAGGGTTTGACAGAACTGCTCCACCAGCGCGTTCGGCGTTTGCTGGCAGGCGAGGGCGACGGTGCTTTGGCAATCGGGATCGGCCAGGGGTAAAAAATGGATGTTGGCCGGCGCAATGTCCTGCATCGACTCCGGCAGCAAGGCGATCCCGAATCCGGCCTGGATCAGCTGTAACTGCGTGGTCTTGCGCGACATCACCCGCGCCGCCTTGGGGAAAAATCCTGCACGCATGCACAACTCGGCTGACAGGTAACTCAGCCCTCCGCGCTGGGGGTGAGGGATCGAGATAAAAGCTTCGTTCTTCAGTTGCGCCAAATCGATACCGGATGTGTGCCCGGCCAACCGGTGGTTCGGCGGCACGGCCAGCAACAGCCTTTCGCTATATAAAGGCACGATGCGCACGCCTTCGCGCTGGCGCAACACCGGTAAGCGCAACAGCCCGACCTCCAGTCGGCCGTCGGCGATTTCTTCCAACTGGGCTTCGGAGGACAGTTTGGCGATGTCCATCGACACGCCCGGGCATCGTTCCAGCCAGGCACCGATGCCGCGCAGCAGGCGGCCACTCATCGGCACCGTGCTCGAATGGCTCATTCGCAGCGTGCCGAGCTGTCCATTGCCCACTTGCGTCGCCATCTCACTGGCCTTGAGCAGTTCGCCCAGCAGGTTGCGTGCCCGCGGATAAAAAGCCTCGCCCGCAGCCGTCAGCCGTGGCTGGCGCGCAGTGCGTTCAAACAGCGGCGTTTGCAGCAGGTTTTCCAGCTCCTTGATCTGCCGGCTCAGTGCCGATTGCGCCACAAACAGCCGCTCGGCCGCTGCGCTGAAGCTGCCGCTCTCGGCGATTTCGACGAAGTAACGCAATTGCCGGGTGGAAATCACAAGTCATGCCTTTTCGAGATGAGTGATGGGCTTTGAAGATATTAGTCGCAACGCTTGCCAATGGCTAAAGTGATGGCCATCTCTAATAAGGAATACGTCATGAGTCCGGTCGAGCTGTTGAGTCATTGGTCGTTTGGCGGTGTGGACTGGCTGGTGATCGGCGTGGCGACTGCCCTGGCGTATATCGTGTTCGGCATTGCAGGCTTTGGTACCGCATTGGTGGCGGGGCCGATCCTGATTCTGTTCATGCCGCTGTCGAAGATCATCCCCTTGCTGGTGCTGCTGGATTTTGTCGCGGCCTTCGGCAACCTTCTACAATCGCGCCGGGATGTGGTGAAACCGGAGTTGTTCAGGCTACTGCCGTGCATGGCGATTGGCTGCACCCTTGGGGTGATCTTCCTGCTCAACCTGCACTCTGATTTATTGCTGCTGTTGATGGGGCTGTTTATCAGCGCCTATGCGATCTACAGCCTGGCGGTGAAGGCCAAGCCCACGCAGATGGCAGCCAGCTGGGCGATTCCCATGGGGGTTGTCGGCGGGCTGTTTGGCGCGTTGTTCGGCAGTGGCGGCTTTCTGTATGCGATCTACCTCAACAGCCGATTGCCCAAGGATGGCGCGCGGGCGACCCAGAGTGCGTTGATCAGTTGCAGCACGGTGGTGCGCCTGAGCCTGTTTCTGATCGCGGGCGTGTATGCCGAGCTACCCTTGTTGATGTTGGCGGTGTGCCTGTTGCCGGCTATGGCGCTCGGGCTGTGGGCGGGGCGGCGGTTGACCCTGCGCATGTCCCGCGAGGCGTTTGTGCGGTTGGTGACCTGGCTGGTGCTGGCCAGTGGCATTGCCTTGATTGCCCGTTACTTGAGTACTTGACCTGATTGTTTCAGGGATTAAGCTGCCAGCCTTCAGGGCCTCTTCGCGAGCAAGCCCGCTCCCACATTTGGAACGCATTCCCCCCTGTGGGAGCGGGCTTGCTCGCGAAGGCGCCAGTAGCCACGCCGCAGGACTCCCATGAATTCCCAAAGCATCCTTGTCCCGAAAATCTCCACGCTACCCGTCCACGAACCCCGCGCCCGGGCGATCGTGCGCTGGCTGGTGCGCAAGAACATCGTCAAGGAAGAACTCACCACCTGCGGGCGCACCGGCAACCGCATGGGCTATGCCCTGGCCGACGGTGCCCGCGCCGTGGTGCTGCACCCCGACGCGCTGCCGTTCAACGAGCCGATCAACGGCCTGGAGATCATCTACAAGCGCTGCATCTACACCCCGGCCAAAGGCTTCCTGGAAGAAGCCGGCTGTCCCGAGTGCCTGAAGGAAGTCGGCGAAGCCCTGTTCGAAAGCCTGGAAGACTGGATGCCCGGCCACACCGACAACTTCACCTGCCCGTTGTGTGGGCATGAAGACGACATCAATGGCTTCCTGTTCCTGCAGGAATGCGGCTTTTCCAACCTGGGATTCATCTTCAATAACTGGGCGGAGGCGGGGTTCAAGCAGAGTTTTATCGACGAATTTGCCGACTGGCTGGACCAGAAGATGAGTTGGGTCAAAGTCGAACTTTAATCCGATGTGATCGTTCCCACGCAGAGCGTGGGAACGATCAGCGCTGCAAAAATCATCCATCTATCAGTATTACCAAGTTTGTCAGAGTTTTACATTGAACCCGAGGGGGTGTCTGACTATAATGGCGCGCTTCCATTTTCCCGCTCGGGAGCCCCCGCGATGCTGCGTATCAGCCAAGAAGCTCTGACATTCGACGACATTCTCCTAGTGCCCGGTTATTCCGAGGTGCTTCCTAACGAAGTCAGTCTCAAGACCCGCCTAACCCGTGGCATCGAGCTGAATATTCCTCTGGTTTCCGCTGCCATGGACACCGTCACTGAAGCCCGTTTGGCAATCGCCATGGCTCAGGAAGGCGGCATCGGCATCATCCACAAGAACATGACCATCGAGCAGCAAGCTGCCGAAGTTCGCAAGGTCAAGCGTTACGAAGCCGGTGTGGTCAAGGACCCGATCACCATCGAGGCCGATGCCACCGTTCGTGACCTGTTCGACCTGACCCGCCTGCACAACATCTCCGGCGTTCCGGTGCTGCACGATGGCGACCTGGTCGGCATCGTCACTTCCCGTGACGTGCGTTTCGAGAACCGTCTTGAAGTCACCGTCCGTGAAGTGATGACGCCTAAAGAGCGCCTCGTTACTGTCAAGGAAGGCGCCGACAAGAACGATGTGCGCGAGCTGCTGCACAAGCACCGCATCGAACGCGTACTGATCGTCGACGACAAATTCGCCCTCAAGGGCATGATGACCGTCAACGACATCGAAAAAGCCAAGGCTTACCCGCTGGCCAGCAAGGACGATCAGGGTCGTCTGCGCGTAGGCGCTGCGGTCGGTACCGGCAAAGACACCGGTGACCGTGTAGCGGCCCTGGTGGCTGCCGGTGTTGACGTGGTGGTGGTCGACACTGCCCACGGTCACTCCAAAGGCGTGATCGACCGCGTTCGCTGGGTCAAACAGAATTTCCCTGACGTGCAAGTGATCGGCGGCAACATTGCCACCGGCGCTGCCGCCAAGGCCCTGGCCGAAGCCGGTGCTGATGCGGTCAAGGTCGGTATCGGCCCTGGCTCGATCTGCACCACCCGTATCGTGGCCGGTGTAGGCGTGCCGCAAATCAGCGCCATCGCCAACGTCGCCGCGGCCCTTGAAGGCACTGGCGTACCGTTGATCGCCGACGGCGGCATCCGTTTCTCCGGTGACCTGTCCAAGGCCATCGTCGCCGGTGCTTCCTGCGTGATGATGGGCTCGATGTTCGCCGGTACTGAAGAAGCGCCGGGCGAGATCGAACTGTTCCAGGGTCGTTCGTACAAGGCTTACCGCGGCATGGGCTCCCTGGGCGCCATGTCCCAGGCTCAAGGCTCTTCCGACCGCTACTTCCAGGACTCCTCCGCGGGCGCCGAGAAGCTGGTACCGGAAGGCATTGAAGGGCGTGTTCCGTACAAGGGCACCCTGAGCGCCATCATCCATCAACTGATGGGCGGCCTGCGTTCCTCGATGGGCTACACCGGCAGCGCCGACATCGAAGAAATGCGCACCAAGCCTGAGTTCGTGCGGATCACCGGTGCCGGCATGGCCGAGTCCCACGTACACGACGTACAGATCACCAAGGAAGCGCCAAACTACCGCGTAGGTTGATGCTTCCAGCAAATAGTTAAGTAACCGGGGCTGTCTTATTCAGCCCCGAGTTGTTTCTGATTCATTAGACGAGACTGATCTCATGGCCCTCGACATTCACGCCCACCGCATCCTGATCCTCGACTTCGGTTCCCAGTACACTCAGCTGATCGCCCGCCGCGTGCGTGAAATCGGCGTGTACTGCGAACTGCATCCGTTCGACATGGACGACGAAGCGATTCGCGAATTCGCTCCAAAAGGCGTCATTCTCGCCGGCGGCCCCGAGTCCGTGCACGAAGCCAACAGCCCGCGTTGCCCGCAGGCGGTGTTTGACCTGGGCGTGCCGGTCTTCGGTATCTGCTACGGCATGCAGACCATGGCCGAGCAACTGGGCGGCAAGGTTGAAGGTTCCGAGCTGCGTGAGTTCGGTTACGCCCGTGTCGACGTGGTCGGCAAGAGCCGCCTGCTGGACGGCATCGAAGACCACATCGACGCCGACGGCCTGTTTGGCCTCGACGTATGGATGAGCCACGGTGACAAGGTCACCAGGATGCCGGAAGACTTCCACATCCTGGCCAGCACCCCGAGCTGCCCGATCGCCGGCATGTTCAACGACGAGCGCGGCTACTACGGCGTGCAGTTCCACCCGGAAGTGACCCACACCAAGCAAGGCGGTCGCATCCTGTCGCGCTTCATCCTCGACATCTGCCAGTGCGAAGCCCTGTGGACCCCGTCGAAGATCGCTGAAGACGCCATCGCCAACGTACGTGCCCAGGTCGGCACCGACAACGTCCTGCTGGGCCTGTCCGGCGGCGTTGACTCCTCCGTGGTTGCGGCGCTGCTGCACAAGGCCATCGGCGACCAACTGACCTGCGTCTTCGTCGACAACGGCCTGCTGCGCTTGCACGAAGGCGAGCAAGTGATGGCCATGTTCGCCGAGAACATGGGCGTCAAGGTGATCCGCGCCAACGCTGAAGATCAGTTCCTGAACAACCTGGCCGGCGAGTCCGACCCGGAGAAGAAGCGCAAGATCATCGGTCGCACCTTCATCGACGTATTCGATGCCCAGTCCAACAAACTGGACAACATCAAGTACCTCGCCCAGGGCACCATCTACCCGGACGTGATCGAATCGGCCGGCGCCAAGAGCGGCAAGGCCCACGTGATCAAGTCCCACCACAACGTGGGCGGCCTGCCTGAGGAAATGAACCTCAAGCTGGTAGAACCACTGCGCGAACTGTTCAAGGACGAAGTCCGTCGTCTGGGCCTCGAACTCGGCCTGCCGTACGACATGGTCTACCGCCACCCATTCCCGGGCCCGGGCCTGGGCGTGCGGATCCTCGGTGAAGTGAAGAAGGAATACGCCGACCTGCTGCGTCGCGCCGACCACATCTTCATCGAAGAACTGCGCAAGGCCGACTGGTATCACAAGGTCAGCCAGGCATTCGTGGTGTTCCAGCCGGTGAAATCGGTTGGCGTGGTCGGCGATGGCCGTCGTTACGCATGGGTTGTGGCCCTGCGTGCGGTGGAAACCATCGACTTCATGACCGCCCGTTGGGCACACCTGCCGTACGAACTGCTGGAGACGGTCAGCGGGCGTATCATCAATGAGATCGAAGGTATTTCGCGCGTGACGTATGACGTGTCGAGCAAGCCGCCGGCGACGATTGAGTGGGAATGATCCTGCCGTAGCAGGTGAGCGCTGAATAACAAAACCCCGGCCTGGTGCCGGGGTTTTGTGTTTCTGGAGTGTGGATATTTATGCGAGAGCTGCACTTGGTCGTTTACCCAAATAAAGATCTATTCAGAATGATTTGCATCGTATACGGTTCATATGTGTGATTTTATCTATTTATGCATTGTATAGGATGCAGATAAATGGGCGACTTAGGAATACTCATCAAGAATCTCCGCAAAGCCGCAGGCCTGTCACAAAGCCAGCTTGCGCATCGGCATGGGATGAGTCGCGCAACCATTTCGGGGATTGAGAACAACACCGTCCCTGAAGTAGGGATTCGCAAGGTCGCAGCCATCCTTGAGGGCTTGGGGTACGAACTGACCGCCATCCCCATGCGTCGGCGCAAGACCCTCGATGAATTGAAATCAGGAAACGTCCATGACTAGTCAAAGTGACCGGCTGTATATCGGCGCAGGTGGCGTGCCTGCCGGAACGCTTGGGCGGCGAGAAGAAAATCGGCGTGATTCGGTTTTTTCCTATCACGAGGGAGTCGCCGACGAGAACGCGATTTCCCTGACCATGCCGGTGCGTCTGGAAAGCTACAACTGGGAGTATGGAATCCACCCGTTGTTCGAGATGCACATCCCTGAGGGGCATCTCAAGAGCGAGCTTGTGCGACGTTTCAGCAAGTCAGTGCGTGGCTTTGATGACTTCTCTTTGCTGGGCATTGTCGGTCCACACCAACTTGGCCGTATCAGTGTTGCCCATGAAGCGGGTGGCGAGCCGTTGCCTGAGGTCAAGCTCTCCGAGCTGTTGGTCTATGACGGGGCGCAAGAGCTGTTTGATGACCTTCTCAAAACCTACGCAGCCTACTCGGGGGTGTCGGGCGTTCAACCGAAAGTGCTGGTGCGCGACGCAGGCGATAGGCCTCCCGACGTTGAGCGTTTCACTCATCGAGGCGCCACGCATCTGGTTAAGGCGTTCAACGACTCAGACTTTCCGCAACTGGCAGCCAATGAGTTTTTCTGCATGCGGGCCGCACTCCATTGTGGTCTTGAAGTACCTGAATTCCATCTCAGCCAGCAGGGAACGCTCCTGGTGGTGAAGCGGTTCGACATCGGTGAAAGCGCCTACCTCGGATTTGAGGACATGTGCGTTCTATCGGGTTGGGGAACCGCGAAGAAGTACGACGGCAGTTATCAGGGATGCGCGAAGCTGATCCGGTCTTTTGTCACGCCAAGCCGCATAACCAGGACGCTGGAAGACTTCTTCATGATGGTGGGACTCTCTGCCGGTATCCAGAATGGTGACGGGCACCTCAAGAACTTCGGCCTGCTTTATGAAAATTGTGCAGAAGATGCTGACGTGTGGCTCGCCCCGGCTTACGACCTGGTGACCACCACCGTGTACAACGGCAACGACATCATGGGGCTGTTGCTCGGTGGCTCGAAAGCCTGGCCAAAGCGCAAGATGCTGGTTCAGTTCGGGCGTAGCTCATGCGGTTTGACAGAGGCGCGCTGCAACGAATTGCTAGCCAGAGTGCACCAGGGTATGAGTCGCGCTATGGAGGAGCTTTCCGAGTATCGAAGCGTCCACCCAGCGTTCGACGAGGTGGGGGGAAAGATGGCCGCTGCATGGGGTGCCGGGCTGGCCAGGAGCATTGTGCCGGAGTGATTTGCCCGACTGACGACGCCGGGCTTTTCGAGGACTCGCCAAGTCGTTTCTTTGTTTACCGCCGCGCAATATCCGAAAAGTAAAACTTATCCAGCGTATGCCGCGACTCGGTGTACTCGAACTGCCGTCCATCCTGCAAAAACGTCTGGTTGCTCACCACGATCACATGGCTCTGACCTTCGAGGTCCAGGTGTGTCTGGTCGTCCTTTCCCCGTGGCAGCGCTTCGATGGTGCGCTGGGCATAGCTGATCTGCAGCTGCAAGGTCTGCTCGATAAACGCATAGATCGACTGCTCGGCAATCTCCCGATCCAGCCCCGGTATCAGGTCGGCGACGAAGTGGTTGATGTCGAGGATCACCCGCTTGCCGTCGATCCGCCGCACCCGTTTGACCCGGGTGATCAGGCTGCCAGCTTCGGCCTCAATGTGCTGCATCAACGGGCCTTCCAGCGGGAACTGGCTGAACTCCACCACTTCGGTACTGACGTCGTCGCCGAGGGCGGCGTGGGTCTCGCGAAAGCTGACGATACCGCCGAGCTGGAACTCGATGGGGTTGGGTGACAGCACGAAGGTGCCCTTGCCGTGGATCTTTTGCGCGAAGCCGCGCTCCTGCAATTGCTCGATCGCCCGGCGTACCGTGCCACGGCTGGCCTGGTAGGCGTCCATCAGTTCGGTTTCGGAGGGCAGGCGCGTGCCGCGTTGCAGGCGTTCGGTGGTGATGCTGGCAAGCAGATCGGTATAGATCTGGTTGTATTTACTCATGGGGAAGGGCTCTGTGCCGCGTTGGCGTTCAAGGCAGGAACCTTAGTGGCAGCGATGGGGTTTGTCCATGCAACCCATTGTAGAACTCGGAAATTTCTGACTCAAAAAACAGAAAATTAATCATTTTCAAACTCGTACATACGAGTTATTGCTTTAACTCGTACAGACGAGTACTTTTGGCTTCGGCGTGCTGCCTATGACCGCCCAATAAAAAAAACCAGAGTGGATACCAAGCATGAGCCACGACTATCCGAATATTGCCCGCGAGATTCTCAAGAACCTCGGCGGCAGCGACAACCTTGAGCAAGCTGCCCATTGCGTCACCCGCTTGCGCCTGGCCCTCAAGGACCCGAGCCTGGCCAACAGCGGCGACCTGAACCAGGTCGACCTGGTCAAGGGTTCGTTCTTCACCGGCGGCCTGTTCCAGATCGTGATCGGCCCCGGCGAAGTGGAAAAAGTCTACGCCGCCCTGCGTGAGCAAACGGGCCTCGCCGCGTCGACCATCGCGGACGTGAAACAGAAAAGCGCCGACAAAATAAACCCGATGCAGCGCCTGGTGCGGGTGTTCTCCGATGTGTTCATGCCGATTTTGCCGGCGCTGATCATTGCCGGTTTGCTCATGGGGGTGAACAACCTGATGGGCGCCAAGGGCATGTTCATCGCGGACAAGACCTTGCTCGACGCCTATCCGAACCTGGATGGCCTGTGGAGCCTGATCAACCTGATGGCCAACACCTCGTTCGTGTTCCTGCCGGCACTGGTGGGCTGGTCGGCGGCCAAGCGCTTTGGTGGCAGTGAAATCCTCGGCATTGTCCTCGGCCTGATGCTGGTGCACCCCGATCTGCTCAACGCCTGGAACTACGGCAAGGCGGTCGCCGGCCTCGACGGCCAGAGCCTGCCGTACTTCGATATTTTCGGCTGGTTCAAGATCGAGAAGGTCGGCTACCAGGGCCAGATCCTGCCGATCCTGCTGGCCGCCTACGTGATGAGCGTGATTGAGAAATGGCTGCGGGCACGGGTGCCGAATGCCATTCAGTTGCTGGTGGTGCCGATCACTACCATCGTCGTCACCGGCGTACTGGCGCTGGCGATCATCGGCCCGGTGACCCGTCACCTGGGCATCCTGATCACCGAAGGCGTGGTCACCCTGTTTGACCTGGCGCCGATGGTCGGCGGCGCAATCTTCGGCCTGCTGTATGCACCGCTGGTGATCACCGGCATGCACCACATGTTCCTCGCCGTGGACCTGCAACTGATCTCCACCCAAGGCGGCACCTTTATCTGGCCGATGATCGTCATGTCCAACCTGGCCCAGGGCAGCGCGGCGCTCGGCGTGTTCTACATGAGCCGCAATGCACGGGACAAGAGCATGGCGTCCACCTCGGCGATTTCCGCCTACTTCGGCATCACCGAGCCGGCGATGTTCGGGGTCAACCTGCGCTTCAAGTTTCCGTTCTACGCGGCGCTGACCGGCTCGGCGCTGGGCAGTATTTTCCTCTCGCTGAACAAGGTGCAGGCCTCGGCGATTGGCGTGGGTGGCTTGCCCGGGTTCATCTCGATCATCCCGCAGTACATCCCAAGTTTTGTCATCGGCATGGTCGTCGCGATTGTCGTGCCGTTTGTTTTGACCTGTGTGTTGAGCATGAAAATTGTCCGGCCTGGCTACCGGGTCGCCTGATCTACCGCTATCGCAGGCAAGCCAGCTCCCACAGTTGATCGCATTTCAAATTGAAGGAACCCACCATGCAAAACTGGCAACACTCGGTGATCTACCAGATCTACCCCAAAAGCTTCCACAGCCACGCGGGTAACGCCACCGGTGACCTGCTGGGCATCGTGGACAAGCTCGATTACCTGAAGTGGCTGGGCGTCGATTGCCTGTGGATCACCCCGTTCCTGCGCTCGCCCCAGCGCGACAACGGCTACGACATCAGCGACTACTACGCCATCGACCCGAGCTACGGGACCATGGCCGATTGCGACCTGCTGATCAGCGAAGCCGCCAAGCGCGGCATCACGCTGATGCTCGACATCGTGGTCAACCACACCTCCATCGAACACGAGTGGTTCCAGCAGGCCCGCAGCAGCCTCGACAACCCGTACCGCGACTTCTACATCTGGCGCGACCAGCCGAACAACTGGGAATCCAAGTTCGGCGGCTCGGCCTGGGAATACGAGGCGCAGACCGGCCAGTACTTCCTGCACCTGTTCGACCACACCCAGGCCGACCTGAACTGGGACAACCCCAAGGTGCGCGCCGAAGTGTTCAAGCTGATGCGCTTCTGGCGCGACAAGGGCGTGGGCGGTTTCCGCCTGGACGTGATCAACCTGATCTCCAAGCCGGCGGATTTTCCGGAAGACAACAGCGACGGTCGGCGCTTCTACACCGACGGCCCGAACGTGCATGAATACCTGAAGGAAATGCACCGCGAAGTGTTCGAGGGGCATGACCTGATCAACGTCGGCGAGATGTCGTCCACCAGCCTTGAGCACTGCATTCGTTATTCGAATCCACAGTCGAAAGAGCTGTCGATGACCTTCAACTTTCACCACCTGAAAGTCGACTATCCGAACCTGCAGAAGTGGGTCGCGGCCGACTTCGACTTCCTGCAACTCAAGCAGATTCTGTCCGACTGGCAACTCGGCATGCAGGCCGGTGGCGGCTGGAATGCGCTGTTCTGGTGTAACCACGACCAGCCGCGGGTGGTCTCGCGTTTTGGTGACGACGGCGAGCACCGCGTGGTCTCGGCGAAGATGCTCGCCACTGCGCTGCACTTCCTCCAGGGCACGCCTTTCGTGTACCAGGGTGAAGAGTTGGGCATGACCAATCCGGGCTTCGACACCATCGACCAATACCGGGATGTCGAGACGCTGAACATCTATCGGCTCAAGCGTGAGGCCGGTGAGTCCGAGGCATCGAGCATGGCGGCGATCATGCAGAAGTCCCGCGATAACAGCCGCACACCGATGCAATGGAATGCCGAGCAAAACGCTGGCTTCAGTCGCGGCGAACCGTGGATCGGCATCCCGGCCAACGCCGCGCAGATCAACGTGCAAAGCGAGCTGGATGACCCGCAATCGGTACTGCATCACTACCGTGCGCTGATCAAGCTGCGTCGGCATGAGCCGCTGATTCAGGAAGGCGTTTACCGCCAACTGCTGCCACAGCACACCCAGGTCTGGGCGTACCTGCGCGAAGGCCACGGCGAACGCCTGCTGGTGCTGAACAACTTCTACGGCACGCCCTGCCAGATCGAACTGCCCGATGGCCTGCTGACGGCGGCGAGTGAGCAACGCCTGCTGATCAGCAACTACGACGACTGCCCACAGCGCTCGAGCCAAGTCTCGCTGCGCCCGTATGAATCGTTTGTGCTGCATCTCAAGGACTGAGACCCGCTTTACCCCCGGCGTGGGAGAGCCGGGGCGCTTAAAAAAACATAATAAAAATATCGGAGTGCTTCATGAGAACAACAATAAAGCTGGGCCTCGTTGCATCCTGCCTGACCTTGCCGATGGCAGCCCAGGCGTTGGAATTTGCCGGCTACTTGCGTAGCGGTGCGGGGACTTCAACCGGCAGTGGCAAGCAGCAGTGCTTCCAGTTGCCGGGTGCACAATCCAAATACCGCCTGGGCAACGAGTGCGAGCAGTACGCCGAACTCGAATTGCGCCAGGACCTGCTGACCCTCGACGACGGCTCGGTGTTCAGCGTCGACGCCATGGCTTCGCTGTACAACAAGTACGACCGGGCGCTGAAGTTCCAGGGCGAAGACAACGGCTCGGCACGCATGCCGCAGATGTATGCGCAGTGGTCGAACATCCCCAGCCTCAACGGCGGTTCGCTGTGGGCCGGCCGGCGCTACTACAAACGAAACGACATCCATATCTCCGACTTCTACTACTGGAACCAGAGCGCCACGGGTGGCGGTATCGAGGACGTGAAAATCGGCGACCTGAAATACAGCTACGCACTTTCCCGCAAGGACAACCTGTACCAGAAGGAATACGCCACCCGTCACGACTTTAACGTGGCCGGGTTCAAGACCAACCCCGGCGGCGAGCTGGAACTGGGCTTGAGCTATATCGAAAAAGCCGGTGGCCGTGACACCAACAGCGGCTGGGCCATTACCGCCCAGCATGTGCAGAAACCCTTCCTCGGCGGGCGCAACAAATTTGCCCTGCAGTACGGCGAAGGCCCCGGCACCGGCCTCGGCTACACCGGCGATACCTTCCTCGATAAAAGCAGCAAGAGCTACCGCGCAGTGGAGTTCTTCGACTGGCAAGTGACGCCACGGTTTGGCGGGCAGATCGAGGCCGTGTACCAGAAGGATATTCGCCCGGGCAACCAGGATCAGACCTGGATGTCGCTGGGCGTGCGCCCGGCCTATGCGATTTCCGAACAGTTCAAGCTGGTCACCGAACTCGGTCATGATCAGGTCGAGGCTACCGGTGGCACGCGCAAGCTGAGCAAATTTACGTTCGCCCCGACCTGGTCGCCCAAAGGCCCGGATTTCTGGGCACGACCGGAAGTGCGCTTGTATTACACCTACGCGACCTGGAACGAAGCGGCCAAGCGTGCGGCCAATGAACTGGCCGCAGGTTCGGCGTTGTCCGACACCGGCAGTTATGGCACGGCGTTGCATGGCTCCAACTTTGGTGTGCAGGTTGAGTACTGGTGGAAATAAAGCCGTCGATGCCCAATGATTTTTACAGAACCAAACAGCAGGTGAAGTCATGACCACAACCCATTCCCTGGAATTGCTGGCGCCATTGTCCGGGGTGCTGCTCGCCCTGGACCAGGTGCCTGATCCGGTGTTCTCCAGTCGCCTGATCGGCGATGGCCTGTGCATCGATCCGACCTCGCAGACCCTCTGCGCGCCACTGGCCGGGGTGATCAGCAATATCCAGGACAGTGGTCATGCGGTGAGCATCACCGATGACAACGGCGTCCAGGTGCTGATGCACATCGGCCTGGACACCGTGAACCTGGCGGGCAAGGGTTTCACCCGATTGGTCGAGGAAGGCCAGCGGGTGGAAGCCGGGCAACCGTTGATTGAATTCGATGCCGACTACGTGGCGCTCAATGCCCGTAGTTTGCTGACCCTGATGCTGGTGGTCAGTGGCGAGCCCTTCAAGCTGCTGACGCCCGAGCAGGGCCTGGTAGACGTGGGGCAGCCACTGCTGCGAGTCACGCCGCAAGCCGTTGCCGACGAGGTGAAAGACGAGGAGGGTGACGCCCTGTTCTCCAGGCCACTGACCTTGCCCAACGCCAACGGCCTGCATGCGCGCCCGGCGGCGGTGCTGGCGCAGGCGGCCAAAGGCTTCAAGGCGAGTATTTACCTGCACAAGCAAACCGAGAGCGCCAACGCCAAGTCGCTGGTACGGATCATGGCATTGCAGACGGTGCAGGGTGACACCTTGCAAGTCAGCGCGGCCGGCGAGGATGCCGAAGCGGCGATCCAGGCGCTGGTGACCTTGCTGGCCGAAGGCTGCGGTGAAACCGTCGCGGCTCCTCAACCTGGCGCTGCACCCGTGGCGCCTGATTCATCGGCGACCTTGCTGCGCGGCGTGTGCGCCTCGCCCGGTTCGGCGTTTGGCCAGGTGGTGCAGGTCAAGGAGCCGGCACTGACGTTCGTAGAGACCGGCAAAGGTGAAGCGCTGGAACGTGCGGCCCTGACCCATGCCCTGAACAACGCCAATCAGGCGCTGCAAGCCCTGCAGGAAAAGGCCGTCGGCACTGCCCAGTCCGAGATCTTCCGCGCCCATCAGGAGTTGCTGGACGATCCGGCCCTGCTGGAACAAACCCGCGACCTGCTGGACCAGGGCAAGAGCGCGGCCTTCGCCTGGAACAGCGCCACCGAGGCCACCGCCACGCTCTTCCAGGGCCTGGGCAACGCCTTGCTTGCCGAGCGCGCTGCCGACCTGGCAGACGTTGGCCAGCGGGTGCTGAAATTGATCCTCGGGGTTCAGGACAGCGCCTGGGATTTGCCGGAGCAGGCAATCCTGATTGCCGAACAACTTACGCCTTCGCAAACCGCCAGCCTCGACACGCGCAAGGTGCTGGGTTTTGTGACGGTGGGCGGCGGCGCTACCAGCCACGTCGCCATTCTCGCCCGCGCCCTTGGCTTGCCGGCCATCTGCGGGGTGCCGGCGCAGGTGCTGGAACTGGCCAACGGCAAGCAAGTGCTGCTGGATGCCGACAAGGGCGAGTTGCACCTGGACCCGGACCTGGCCGAGATCGAACACTTGCAAGCCAGCCGCCAACAACAAGTGCTGCGCCGCCAGCGGGAAGTGGAGCAGGCGTCGTTGCCCGCTACGACCCGCGACGGTCATCACGTCGAAGTGACGGCCAACGTCGCATCGTTGCAGGAGGTGGAGCAGGCATTGTCCCTGGGGGGCGAAGGCGTTGGTTTGCTGCGTTCCGAGTTCCTCTACCTGGACCGCAACCGCGCGCCGAGCCCCGAAGAGCAGGCGGGCACCTACAGCGCCATCGCCCGTGCATTGGGCCCGCAGCGCAATCTGGTGGTGCGCACCCTCGACGTTGGTGGCGACAAGCCGTTGGCCTATGTGCCGATGGACAGCGAGACCAACCCGTTCCTTGGCCTGCGTGGGATTCGCCTGTGCCTGGAGCGCCCGGAACTGTTGCGTGAACAATTCCGTGCAATTCTCGCCAGTGCCGGTTTCGCCCGTTTGCACATCATGTTGCCCATGGTCAGCCTGCTCTCGGAGCTGCGCCTGGCGCGGCAGATTCTTGAAGAGGAAGCGCTGGCCCTGGGGCTGACGGAACTGCCGAAGCTGGGAATCATGATCGAAGTGCCATCGGCGGCATTGATGGCCGATCTGTTTGCGCCGGAGGTGGATTTCTTCTCCATCGGCACCAACGACCTGACCCAATACACCCTGGCCATGGACCGCGATCACCCGCGCCTCGCCAGCCAGGCCGACAGCTTTCACCCGGCGGTGCTGCGCCTGATCGCCGCCACCGTCAAGGCGGCCCATGCCCATGGCAAGTGGGTCGGCGTGTGTGGGGCGTTGGCGTCTGAAGCGCTGGCGGTGCCGGTGCTGATCGGGCTGGGGGTGGATGAGTTGTCGGTCAGCGTGCCGCTGATCCCGACCATCAAGGCTACCGTGCGCGAGCTGGACCTGGCGGACTGCCAATCCATCGCCCGCCAGGTGCTGGGCCTGGAAGAAGCGTCGCAGGTTCGCGAGGCGTTACGCCTGTATCACGCGGCTACCGTTGAAACCTCATTGGTTGTGGAGAACTGACATGTTCGAGAAATTTCAGCGGGCGTTCTGGAAGGCCCTGACGCCGGATCTGGTGCTTGAAACGCCGCAGGCAGCTCCAGTGAGCGAAACACTGTTGGCCCCGGCAGTGCTGAATGCGCTGGGCGGCGCGGAGAATCTCAAGTCGCAGCAGCGGGTAGCACTGACCCGGGTGCGGGTGCAGTTGCAGGATGCGGGGCGGTTGGATGCGCAGGCGCTCAAGGCGGCAGGCGTGCCGGGCGTGATGGTGTTGGCGGGTGGGGTGGTGCACCTGCTTACCGGCCTGAACACCGCTCTATAAGACTACGAAGATCAAATGTGGGAGCGGGCTTGCTCGCGAAGGCGGTGTGTCAGTCAATCCATGTGCTGGCTGAACCACCGCCTTCGCGAGCAAGCCCGCTCCCACATTGGTTTTGTGGTGTTTGGAGAATCGGGGGATTACAGCGGCGGGGTTTCTTCCGTCGGCTTGGTCTTGTCCACACCCGGCACATGCAGGTTGCCTTCGACCACCTGGTTGCCTTCCAGCTGCGGCTGCGTCACCCACGTCAGAATGTCGTAGTAACGCCGGATGTTCGCCACAAAATGCACGGGCTCACCGCCACGGGCATAGCCATAACGCGTCTTGCTGTACCACTGCTTCTGCGACAGGCGCGGCAGCATCTTCTTCACGTCCAGCCACTTGTTCGGGTTCAGGCCTTCTTTTTCGGCCAGCTTGCGCGCGTCGTCCAAATGCCCGGTGCCGACGTTGTACGCCGCCAGGGCAAACCAGGTGCGGTCCGGCTCGGCAATCTTGTCGTCCAGCTCATCCTTGATCTTGGCCAGGTACTTGGCGCCGCCCATGATGCTCTGCTTGGCGTCCAGGCGGTTGGACACGCCCATGGCCTGCGCCGTGTTCTGGGTCAGCATCATCAGGCCGCGCACGCCGGTCTTGGAGGTCACCGCCGGCTGCCAGAGTGATTCCTGGTAGCCGATGGCCGCCAGCAGGCGCCAGTCGACCTTTTCTTCCTTGGCATAGGCCCGGAAGTGTTTCTCGTATTTGGGCAGGCGCTGCTGCAGATGCTGGGCGAAGGTGTAGGCGCCCATGTAGCCGAGTACATCGACGTGCCCGTAATAGCGATCTTTCAGGCGTTGCAGCGTGCCGTTCTTTTCCACCTTGTCGAGGTAGTTGTTGACCTCGTTGAGCAGGCTGTTGTCTTCACCGGCGGCAACCGCCCAGGCTTGATGGCTGGCGTCACCGAGGTCAAAGGCCACCCGCACGTTGGGGAAGTACACCTGGTTCATCGCCACTTCGTTGGAGTCCACCAGGGTCAGGTCGATCTGGCCCTCATCCACCATGCGCAGCAGGTCGACCACCTCAACGGCGTCGGACTCTTCGTATTCAATCCCGGGAAACTGTTTTTTCAGCTGCGCCAGTTGCTCGGCGTGGGTGCTGCCCTTGAGCACCATGATCTTCTTGCCCACCAGGTCTGCCGCGGTGGTCGGCCGGGACTGGCCGTTGCGGTAGATGATCTGCGGGGTGACTTCCAGATAAGGGTGGGAGAAACGCACTTGCTGGCGACGCTGCTCACTGCTGACCAGGCCGGCGGCGGCCAGTACCGGGCCGTTGGGCTTGCCGATCTGCGAGAACAGGTCATCCAGGTTGTCGGCCGCCTCGATCTCGAGCTTTACCCCTAACTCGTCGGCAAAACGTTTTACCAGTTCGTATTCGAAGCCGGTTTCGCCGTTACGGTCCTGGAAATAAGTGGCCGGACTGTTTCGGGTGACCACCCGCAATACGCCATCCTCCTTGATTCGCTCGAGCGTGTTGGGTTTATCCACACACGCACTGAGCAGCAGGAAGAGTCCGGTAACGAAGAGCCATTTGGCGCATCGCGGGCGTAAAGCAGTAGGTGAGAACATCTGCGCAGTATACGCAAAGGACCCTCGGCGCCATATCTCGACAGCGGGGCACTTGTCTGCTAGCGCCCGTAAACCTTGGCTGCAGCCCGCAGAAACGGGGCTTGGCAGCCGATTGTGACGGTTAAAATAACTGCCCGGAATAGCCTGTATGGCCATATGATATCGTGCGATTTATGCCAACTGACGTCCGGCTGCGGCCACTGGTGCCGTTTCGGGTGCCGTTGGCGACGGTTTACGCTAGAATGCACGGCCTCAAAGCACACCCCCTTCCCGAGGCTGTCCCGAAGATGTTGATCCTGCGCGGCGCTCCTGCCCTTTCTGCCTTTCGCCACAGCAAACTCCTTGAGCAACTGAGCCAGAAGGTACCTTCTGTCAGTGGCTTGTATGCTGAATTTGCTCACTTCGCCGACGTTACTGGCGTTTTGACCGCCGACGAACAGCAAGTGCTGGCGCGCCTTCTGAAGTACGGTCCCAGCGTTCCTGTTCAAGAGCCTAACGGCCGCTTGTTCCTGGTCCTGCCACGGTTCGGCACCATCTCGCCCTGGTCGAGCAAGGCCAGCGACATCGCCCGCAACTGCGGCCTGGACAAAATCCAGCGCCTGGAACGCGGGATTGCCTTCTATGTAGCAGGCCAGTTCAGCGAGGCCGAGGCCGAGCTGATCGCCAGCAGCCTGCACGACCGCATGACCCAGATCATCGTCAGCCAGCTGGAACAGGCCGCCGGTCTGTTCAGCCACGCCGAACCCAAGCCGCTGACCGCGATTGACGTGCTCGGTGGTGGCCGTGCCGCCCTGGAAACCGCCAACACCGAGCTGGGCCTGGCCCTGGCCGAAGACGAAATTGACTACCTGGTCAACGCCTTCATCGGCCTGAAGCGCAACCCGCACGACATCGAACTGATGATGTTCGCCCAGGCGAACTCCGAGCACTGCCGTCACAAGATCTTCAACGCCAGTTGGGACATCGACGGCCAGAGCCAGGAAAAAAGCCTGTTCGGCATGATCAAGAACACCTACGTGATGCACAGCGAAGGCGTTCTGTCGGCGTATAAGGACAACGCCTCGGTCATCGTCGGCTCCGTCGCCGGCCGTTTCTTCCCGGACCCTGAAACCCGCCAGTACGGCGCGGTGCAGGAGCCGGTGCACATCCTGATGAAAGTCGAGACCCACAACCACCCGACCGCGATTGCCCCGTTCCCGGGCGCAGCCACCGGTTCCGGCGGCGAGATTCGCGACGAAGGTGCAACCGGTCGTGGCGCCAAGCCAAAGGCTGGCCTCACCGGCTTCACCGTGTCCAACCTGCAGATCCCGGGCTTCGAACAGCCGTGGGAAGTGCCGTACGGCAAGCCTGAGCGCATCGTCACCGCGCTGGACATCATGATCGAAGGCCCGCTGGGCGGCGCCGCGTTCAACAACGAATTCGGGCGTCCGGCCCTGACCGGTTACTTCCGTACTTTCGAGCAATCCATCACCACCCCGCGTGGCGATGAAGTGCGCGGTTACCACAAGCCAATCATGTTGGCCGGCGGCATGGGCAACATCCGCGCCGAACACGTACAGAAAGGCGAGATTCTGGTCGGCTCCAAGCTGATCGTCCTCGGTGGCCCGGCGATGCTGATCGGCCTGGGTGGCGGCGCCGCTTCCTCCATGGCCACCGGCACCAGCTCGGCCGACCTGGACTTCGCTTCCGTTCAGCGTGAAAACCCTGAGATGGAACGCCGTTGCCAGGAAGTCATCGACCGTTGCTGGCAACTGGGTGACAAGAACCCCATCAGCTTCATCCACGACGTCGGCGCAGGTGGTTTGTCCAACGCCTTCCCGGAACTGGTCAACGATGGCGACCGTGGCGGCCGTTTCGAACTGCGCAACATTCCAAACGACGAGCCGGGCATGGCTCCGCACGAAATCTGGAGCAACGAATCCCAGGAACGCTACGTGTTGGCGGTAGGTCCTGCAGACTTCGAACGCTTCCAGGCGATTTGCGAGCGCGAGCGCTGCCCGTTTGCGGTAGTCGGCGAAGCCACTGCCGAGCCGCAACTGACGGTCACCGACAGCCACTTCGGCAACAGCCCGGTGGACATGCCGCTGGAAGTGCTGCTGGGCAAAGCCCCGCGCATGCACCGTTCGGCCGTGCGTGAAAACGAACTGGGCGACGATTTCGACCCGTCGACCCTGGCCATCGCCGACTGCGTGGAGCGCGTCCTGCACCACCCGGCCGTTGCCAGCAAAAGCTTCCTGATCACCATCGGCGACCGCACCATCACCGGTCTGGTTGCCCGTGATCAAATGGTCGGCCCGTGGCAGGTCCCGGTGGCTGACGTTGCCGTCACCGCTACCAGCTTCGACGTGTACACCGGTGAAGCCATGGCCATGGGCGAACGCACTCCGCTGGCGCTGCTGGACGCCCCGGCGTCGGGCCGCATGGCCATCGGCGAAACCTTGACCAACATCGCCGCGTCACGCATCGCCAAGATCTCCGACATCAAGCTGTCTGCCAACTGGATGTCCGCTGCTGGCCACCCAGGTGAAGATGCGCGCCTGTACGACACCGTGAAAGCGGTCGGCATGGAGCTGTGCCCTGAGCTGGGCATCACCATTCCGGTGGGCAAGGACTCCATGTCCATGGCCACCCGCTGGAACGATGAAGGCGTGGACAAGAGCGTCACCTCGCCGCTGTCGCTGATCGTTACCGGCTTTGCGCCAGTCACCGACATTCGCCAGACCCTGACCCCGCAACTGCGCATGGACAAGGGCACCACCGACCTGATCCTGATCGACCTCGGTCGCGGTCAGAACCGCATGGGCGCCTCGATCCTTGCCCAGGTGCACGGCAAGCTCGGCAAGCAGGCCCCGGACGTCGACGACGCCGAAGACCTGAAAGCTTTCTTCGCCGTGATCCAGGGCCTGAACGCCGACGGCCACCTGCTGGCTTACCACGACCGTTCCGACGGTGGTTTGCTGACCAGCGCCGTGGAAATGGCCTTCGCCGGTCACTGCGGCCTGAGCCTGAACCTCGATGGCCTGGCAGAAACTTCCGCTGACATCGCAGCAATCCTGTTCAACGAAGAGCTGGGCGCCGTTATCCAGGTTCGCCAGGACGCAACCCCGGACGTACTCGCACAGTTCAGCGCCGCTGGCCTGGGCGACTGCGTGGCCGTGATTGGCCAGCCGATCAACAACGGTGAAATCAACATCGTCTTCAACGGCGAAACCGTGTTTGAAGGCCAGCGCCGCCTGCTGCAACGCCAGTGGGCCGAGACCAGCTACCAGATCCAGCGCCTGCGCGACAACGCCGACTGCGCCGAGCAGGAATTCGAGGTGATCCTGGAAGAAGACAATCCGGGCCTGAGCACCAAGCTCAGCTTCGACGTCAACCAGGACATCGCCGCGCCTTACATCAAGAAAGGCATCCGCCCACAAGTGGCCGTACTGCGTGAGCAGGGCGTCAACGGCCAGGTGGAAATGGCGGCGGCGTTCGACCGTGCCGGCTTCAATGCGATCGACGTGCACATGAGCGACATCCTCGCCGGTCGCGTCGACCTCAATGAGTTCAAAGGCCTGGTTGCCTGCGGTGGTTTCTCCTACGGCGACGTACTGGGTGCCGGTGAAGGCTGGGCCAAGTCGGCCCTGTTCAACAGCCGTGCCCGTGACGCGTTCCAGGGCTTCTTCGAGCGTAATGACAGCTTCACCCTGGGTGTGTGCAACGGTTGCCAGATGATGTCCAACCTCAGCGAACTGATCCCGGGCAGCGAGTTCTGGCCGCACTTTGTGCGTAACCGCTCCGAGCAGTTCGAAGCGCGGGTTGCGATGGTCCAGGTACAGGAATCCAACTCGATCTTCCTGCAAGGCATGGCCGGTTCGCGCATGCCAATCGCCATCGCCCACGGTGAAGGCCATGCGGAATTCGCCAGCGAAGAAGCACTGCTGGAAGCCGACCTGTCCGGTACTGTGGCCCTGCGTTTTGTCGACAACCACGGCAAGGTCACCGAAGGCTACCCGGCCAACCCGAACGGCTCGCCGCGCGGGATCACCGGGCTGACCAGCCGCGACGGTCGCGTCACCATCATGATGCCGCACCCGGAGCGTGTGTTCCGCGCCGTGCAGAACTCGTGGCGCCCGGAAGAGTGGAACGAAGACGGCGCGTGGATGCGCATGTTCCGTAACGCTCGCGTCTGGGTGAACTAAGTCGGTGTACAAGCTCAGCTTCTTTGTGCCCGACAGCCACGTGGAGACGGTGAAAACCGCCGTCTTCGCAGCCGGCGGCGGGCGCATCGGCAACTACGACAGCTGCGCCTGGCAGGTACTGGGCCAGGGCCAATTCCGCGCGATGGACGGCAGCCAGCCGTTTATCGGGCAGGTGGGGCAGGTTGAAGTGGTTGAAGAATGGAAGGTTGAGCTGGTGGTGGCGGATGAGTTGATCGTGGCTGTCGTGGCTGCGTTGAAACTGAGCCACCCGTATGAGACACCGGCGTATGAGGTGTGGCAGTTGGCGGATTTTTGATTCGCTGGCTGCAAAACAAGAAACCCGCTGGGCCAGTTTGGTCAGCGGGTTTTTTGTTGCCTGTCACGGCCATTCGCGAGCAAGCCCGCTCCCACATTTGACCGCGTTGCCATGACGGGCACCGATCAAAATGTGGGAGCGGGCTTGCTCGCGAAGAGGCCCTGATGCTCAGCAAAGATTCAGGCTTTTACCCCAACCTCACGGCCACTGACCAACCGCTCCAACGCCTCACCCAACCCCGAAGCCTTGTCACCAATCAGCAAGTGCCAAACCCCACTCTCAAGCTGGCTCACACCCTGGCAACCCAGCGCCGTCAGTTGAGATTCCGACAACACCGAACCATCCCCCAACTCCACCCGCAGCCGCGTCATCGCCACCGCATCCAATTGCAAAACATTGGCCCGACCGCCCAGCGCACTCAGCCATTTCTCGGCCTCATGCACGTTCACCGGCGTGCTCTTCTCAACCGGTGCAGCAGCGACCGGAGTGACTCCAACATACGAAGGCATCGCCAACCGAATCTCATCGGCAATGCTGTCCGCCATCGGCCCGACCACCACCTGCAAACTCCCGCCATTACCCGGTCGAACCACGGCCATCGCACCCAGCGCCTTCAACTCGGCATCCACCGCCTTGTTGCGGTCCACCATGTCCAGCCGCAGACGCGTCGTGCAAGCACCCACACTCAGCAGATTCTCTGCACCACCCAGCGCCCGAATGTAAGCCCCGGCCCGTTGGTTATCGGTCATGGCCTCGGCCTGCGCGACCTGAATATCCTCACGCCCGGGCGTCTTCAAATTGAAGCGACGGATGCAGTAGTTGAACACGCTGTAGTAGATCACCGCATACGCCAGCCCAACCGGGAATACCAACCAGCCGTTGGTGGATTTACCCCAACCCAGCACCATGTCGATAAACCCACCGGAGAAGGTAAAGCCCAGGTGAATGTTGAGCATGTTGGTGATCGCCATCGACAACCCGGTCAGCAGCGCATGCACCAGGTACAGGAACGGCGCGAGGAACATGAAGGCGAATTCGATCGGCTCGGTGACCCCGGTCAGGAACGAGGTCAGCGCCATCGACAGGAAAATCCCGCCCATGATCTTGCGCCGCTCCGGCAGTGCATTGCGGTACATCGCCAGGCACGCCGCCGGCAGGCCGAACAGCATTACCGGGAACATGCCGGTCATGAACTGCCCACCTTTCGGGTCGCCGGCAAAATAGCGAGTCAGGTCGCCGGTCACTACCGCGCCGGTCGTCGGGTCGGTGAAGGTGCCGAACACAAACCACGCCATGTTGTTGAGGATATGGTGCAAGCCGGTGACGATCAGCAGGCGGTTGAACACGCCAAACACGAACGCACCAAAACTGCCGCTTTCCATCAGCAGCACGCCGAAGCTGTTGATGCCTTGCTGCACGGGTGGCCAGATCAAACCAAAGATCACCCCCAGCGCCACTGCGGAGAACCCGGTGACGATCGGCACAAACCGTCGCCCACCAAAAAATGCGAGGTACTCCGGCAGCTTGATGTCCTTGAAGCGGTTATACAGCGCACCGGCCATCAAGCCGCTGGCGATGCCCGCGAGCATGCCCATGTTGATGCTGGCGTCCATCACCTTGAGGGTGGAGACCATCACCAGGTAACCGATGGCGCCTGCCAGGCCCGCCGTGCCGTTGTTGTCGCGGGCAAAACCCACGGCAATGCCGATGGCGAAGATCAGCGCCAGGTTGGCGAAGATCGCCTGCCCGGCGTCGTGCATCACCGCGATGTTCAGCAGGTCAGTGTCGCCCAGTCGCAGCAGGAGGCCGGCGATCGGCAGAATCGCGATCGGCAGCATCAGCGCACGGCCCAGGCGTTGCAGCCCTTCGATAAAATATTGGTACACGGCGTGTCTCCCTATTCTTGTTGTTTTCAGCTCAGCGGCCAGTGGTGTTGACAGGCTTGGCGAACGGCTTTGGCGCTGCTCAGGTTAAGCAGGCTTTGGCTCAGTTGCCGGCATTGGGCTGCGTCCAGGTGACGGACACGGTCCTTGATTTCTCCGATCTGCGGCGGGCTGACGGACAGCTCGCTGATGCCCAGACCGATCAGCACCGGCGTGGCCAGCGGGTCGGACGCCAGCGCCCCGCACACACCGACCCAGCGCCCATGCTTGGCTGCGCCGATGCACGTCTGGGCGATCAGCCGCAACAGCGCCGGGTGCATGGCATCGACCCGGGCGGCGAGGCCGGCGTGGTCGCGGTCCATGGCGAGGGTGTACTGCGATAGGTCATTGGTGCCGATGGACAGAAAGTCCGCGTGCTCGGCCAGTTGTTCGGCCATCAGCGCCGCCGCGGGCACTTCGATCATCACCCCCAGTTCCGGGCGTTGGGTCAGTTCCAGCTCGGCGCACAGTTCATCGAGGCGCTGGCGAATGTGCAGCAGTTCGTCGACTTCGCTGACCATTGGCAGCAGGATGCGGCAACGTTCCAGCGGGCTGACCTGGAGAAGGGCACGCAGTTGCTGGTCCAGCACCTCCGGACGCACTTGCGCCATGCGAATGCCCCGCAGGCCCAGCACCGGGTTGGTCTCGAACGGCAGCGGCAGGTAGTCGAGTTGCTTGTCGCCGCCGACGTCGATGGTGCGGATGATCACGGACTTGTCACCCATGGCATCCAGCACGGCTTGGTAGGCCTGGCGCTGCTCTTGCTCGTCGGGCGCGGTGCGGCGATCGACGAAGAGAAATTCTGTGCGCAGAAGGCCGACGCCATCGGCGCCATTCTCGAAGGCCAACTGGGCTTCGGCGCTGGAGGCGACATTCGCGGCCACTTCAATACGCACGCCATCCTGAGTGCTGGCGGTGCCTTGAGCCTCCGCGTGCTGCTGTTGGCGCCGCAGTTTCTGTGCATCGCGCAACTGGTGAACCTGGGCGTGGCGCGCATCATCCGGCGTCAGCTCCAGGCGGCCGTTGGCGGCATCCAGCACCACGCGCTGGCCTTGGGGCACATCAAGCAATTCAGTGCCCAGTGCAACCACGCACGGCAAGCCTTTACCCCGCGCCAGAATCGCCACATGAGACGTCGCGCCGCCTTCGGCCATGCAGATACCGGCGGCGTGTTGATTGCTCAGTTGCAGCAGATCCGATGGGGTCAGCTCATGGGCCGAGACGATAGCGCCGGCCGGCAAATCAAAATTCCAGGCCTCGCCCAGCAACGCCCGCAGCACGCGTTGCTGCAAGTCGCGCAGGTCGTTGGCGCGTTCGGCGAACAGCGGTTTGCCTAGGGCGAGCAGCACCGCGCATTGGGCCTGGATCGCATCACGCCAGGCGTGAGTGGCGGCGCTGCCCTGTTCGATGGCGGCGGTGGCGGCCTCCAGCAACGTAGGGTCTTCCAGCAGGGCCAGGTGGGCGGCGAAGATCTCTTCTTCCTCCACATCCTTGCGCTGACGGGCCTGGTCCAGGGTGTGGCGGATTTCGCTACGCACCTGTTCCAGGGCGCTGTCCAGGTGCTGCAATTGTTCATCCGGCACGTTGTTGCCCGGGTCCACCGGCAGCTCGATTCCGTTCAGGCGGAACAACGGGCCGCAGACCAACCCCGGCGCGGCACACACGCCTTGCAGTACTCCGGCTTCGGTATTCGCGCGGCGTGGGGCGACGGCCACTGGAGCGTGATGCGCTTCGCCAACTTCCACCGACAGCGCAGCGATCAGTGCTTGCAGCGCCGCTTCACAATCCTTGCCACGACAGGTGACCTGCACCTCGTCCTGCTCACCAATCCCCAGGCCCATCAAGCCGATCAGGCTGTCGCACGAAGCCGACTTGCCAGCGAAATGCAGCTGCGACTGGCTGCTGAATGCCTGTGCAGTCTTGCGGATCAAGGCAGCGGGGCGCGCATGCAGGCCGCCACGATGGGTGATGCGAATAGTCGCGCTGGCTTCGGTGACCGACTCATCAATCACTTTCGCTGCACCGGCCAACCGTGCAACCACATGCAGCAGCGGCTCGCCGACCTTCACTGTTTTCAAGGTGATCGGCCGTAGCTCAAACAGCTCGCTGTTGGTCAGGATGATCAAGCTGACCAGGCTTTTGCACTGCCGCGCAATCAGGTCCAGGTCAAACTGCACCAGTGCCTGGCCCTTGCTGACCCGCGCACCTTGCTTGACCAGCAGCGCAAAGCCTTCGCCATTCAATTCCACCGTGTCGATGCCCACGTGCATCAGCAATTCAGCGCCATTATCGGCGCGAATGGTCAGCGCATGCCCGGTGCGGGCGACGTGGATGATCACGCCATCACACGGCGCGTGCAGGCAATCGTTGAGCGGGTCGATGGCAATGCCGTCGCCCATGGCGCCACTGGCGAACACTTCGTCGGGAACGTCGCCCAGGGTCAGCACCGGCCCACTGAGGGGAGCGCTGAGGGTGAGGTCTTTATTATTGTGGGACATGGGCACGGTACTCATCAGGAAAACGCTGCAATCAACTCAGTGGGTGCGGGTCACTTTGCTCAAGTGACGCGGTTGGTCCGGGTCCATGCCCCGGGCCTCTGCCAAACCGGCGGCCATCACGTAGAAACTCTGGATCGCCAGGATCGGGTCCAGGGCCGGGTGTTCGGCGCGGCTCAGAGTCAGGTCGCGCTCGGCGATGTCATCGGGGGCGGCCAGCAGCACGCGGGCACCGCGCTGGCGCATATCGGCGGCCAGGCTCAGCAGGCCGGCTTGTTCGGCGCCGCGTGGGGCGAAGACCAGCAGCGGGTAGTTGTCATCGATCAGGGCCATCGGGCCATGGCGCACTTCGGCGCTGCTGAAGGCTTCGGCCTGGATCGCCGAGGTTTCCTTGAGCTTGAGCGCGGCTTCCTGGGCAATGGCAAAACCGGCGCCACGGCCGATCACCATCAGTTGCTGGCAGTCGCGCAGGGCGTCGATGGCCAGGCTCCAGTCTTGCCTGGCGGCTTCACGCAAACCTTCGGGCAGTGCCTTACAGGCTTGCAGCAACTCGTCTTCCTGATTCCAGTGGCCGATCAGCTGGGCGCTGGCGCTCAGGGTCGCGATAAAGCTTTTGGTGGCGGCGACGCTGCGTTCCGGCCCGGCGCACAGCGGCACATGGAATTCGCAGGCGGCTTCCAGTGGCGAGTCTTCGGCGTTGACCATCGAGATGCTCAAGGCGCCGCGCTTGCGCAACAGGCGCAGGCTGTTGACCAGGTCCGGGCTCTGTCCCGACTGGGAGAAACCGAACGCCACTTGCCCGCTGACCTTGAGCGGCGATTGCAGCATGGTCACCACCGACATCGGCAGCGACGCCACCGGAATCCCCAGATGTTGCATGGTCAGGTAGGCGAAGTAACTGGCGGCGTGGTCCGAGCTGCCACGGGCGATGGTCATCGCCACTTGCGGTGGCTGGCGACGCAGGCGGCCGGCGACTTCCACCAGCAGCGGGTCCAGGCGTTGCAGTTGAGCCTCGACGGCCTCACAGGAGGCCAGGGCCTCTTCAAGCATTTTTGAAGTCAATGGTTTCTCCTTCGACCATTACGTCGGTGAGGTGCAGGGAGCGGTCCAGGCGCACGCAGTCGGCAAAGCTGCCGGGTTGCAGGCGACCGCGTTCTTCGAGGCCCAGGTAGTCCGCAGGAAATTGCGACAGGCGTTGTGAGGCTTCGCTGATCGGCAGGCCGATCTTCACCAGGTTGCGCAGCGCCTGGTCCATGGTCAGGGTGCTGCCGGCCAGCGTTCCATCGGCAAGGCGGACGCCGCCCAGGCACTTGGTCACGGTGTGGCTGCCCAGCTTGTATTCGCCGTCGGGCATGCCGGCAGCGGCGGTGGAATCGGTGACGCAGTACAGGCACGGGATCGAGCGCAGCGCCACGCGCATGGCACCGGGGTGCACGTGCAGCAGGTCGGGAATCAACTCGGCGTATTTGGCGTGGGCCAGGGCCGCGCCGACGATGCCGGGCTCGCGGTGATGCAGCGGGCTCATGGCGTTGTACAAGTGGGTAAAGCT
Source organism: Pseudomonas sp. P7758 (assembly GCF_013386485.1). Lineage (NCBI taxonomy): Bacteria > Pseudomonadati > Pseudomonadota > Gammaproteobacteria > Pseudomonadales > Pseudomonadaceae > Pseudomonas > Pseudomonas sp. P7758. The sequence continues at coordinate 65,725 of NZ_JACARS010000103.1, forward strand.
GGTGGCCCCGGCGGCGAGGGCGGCGACACCTTCTTCATAGCTGCCCAGGGTGTGGCCGATCTGCATGCGCACGCCACGTTCGCTGAGGGCGCGGATCAGGCCGTCATGGCCGGCGATTTCCGGAGCAATGGTGATCACCCGGATCGGCGCCAGGCGCAGGTATTCTTCGACTTCGGCCATCAAGGCGGTGTGGGCGAAGTTCGGTTGTGCGCCGAGTTTTCCCGGATTGATGTAGGGGCCTTCCAGGTGCACGCCCAGGACACGAGCGGTGCCGGTCGGGCGGCTTTCGCAATAGGTGCCGATTTCGCCGAGCACGCGGGAAATCTCATCCACTGGCGCGGTCATGGTGGTGGCCAGCAGCGAGGTGGTGCCAAACCGCACGTGGGTGCGGGTGATGGTGTGGAAGGCGTCGGTGCCTTCCATGATGTCTTTGCCGCCACCGCCGTGCACGTGCAGGTCGATAAAGCCTGGCAGCAGGTACGGCAGGTCGTTGTCAGCCGGGTTGCACGGGCTGCCTTCTACGGCAGTGACCTTGCCGTGCTGGTGCACCAGGCGGCCGCGAATCCAGCCGTGTGGCGTGAGGATATTGTCTTCGGACATGGGCAGTTCTCTAAATTCGCAGTTCAGCGGAATAGTCGTGGCGGCGCAGTTCTGCGACGAAGTCGTAGTAGTCGTTGCGGCAGTAGGTGTCGGTGATTTCAATCGGGGTGTTGTCGGCGGTGTAGCCCACCCGGGTCATCAGCAGCATGGCGGTGCCAGGGGCGATGCCCACCAGGGCTGCGAACTCGTCCGAGGCGTTGATCGCCTGGATGTGTTGCAGGGCGCGCACGATGGGTTTGCCGATGCTTTCCAGGTATTCGTAGAGCGAGTTGCCGATGGCCTGCGGGTGGGGGAGGACGGAGGCGGGCATGGCGGTCATTTCAATCGCCATCACCGTGTCGTCGGCCTTACGCAAACGCTTGAGCCGCGCGACTTTGTCGCTGGGTGACAGGCCCAGGCGAATCAATTCTTCATGGGTCGGCGGGGTGATGTCGCGCTCCAGCCACTGGGACGTCGGCACAAAGCCCTTGAGCCGGAGCATTTCGCTGAAGCCCGAGAGGCGCGACAGCGGTTGTTCCAGGCGTGGCGTGATGAAGGTTCCGGAGCCTTGGCTGCGACGGATCAGGCCTTGTTCGAACAGCACTTCCAGCGCCTTGCGGGCGGTCACCCGGGAAATGCTCAGTTGCTCGCTGAGGGCGCGTTCCGACGGCAATGCCTGCTCGGATTTCCACTGGCCGGCATGAATCGCGGCTTCGAGGTTGCGGGCCAGTTGCAGGTACAGCGGCGTCGATTGTTTATCGTCGGGGCGCAGGGCCAGGATGGGGTTCATCGTGTCGGTTTCCGATGCGGTTATTGGAGTGTTGTCGCCCGGTAGTGATCGCAAGCTAATACCACTTAAATACCATGTCAATGCAGCGAAAACAGTGCGGGCGAGCGTTTGCTGGCGCCTTAATAGTGCGCCAGTTCAAGTGGTATTAGAGAGGTCTTTATTTCAGGCAGAAGCGCGCAGCTTGCCGAGGTGAACTGGTATTCACCGGCAGGCCACCCATGGGGCGGGAATTTTTTTTGAATTATTTTACGAGGGGCAGGAAATTACGGACGAATCTCGATCATCGTGCCGTCTTTCACCAGGTTCCAGACTTCGCGCATGTCGACATTGCGCATGCCGATGCAGCCGTCGGTCCAGTCCAGGGTGTGGAACAGCTCTTCGGGGTAGTCCTCGGCGTCGGGGGTGCCGTGGATCATGATCATGCTGCCGGGCTTGACTCCTTCGCGGCGGGCGCGCGCGGAATCGCTGATATTGGGGTAGGAGATGTGCATGGCCAGGTTGAAGCGGTCGCTGGTCTTGCGCCAGTCGATCCAGTAGAAACCTTCCGGGGTGCGGCGGTCGCCTTCCATCAGCTTGGTGCCCTTGGGGTTCTTGCCCAGGGAAATGCGGTAGGTCCTGAGGGGCTTGCCGTCATTGATCAGTTGCAACTGATGGGCAGACTTGAGCACCAGGATTTTCTCGACGGGTTTGCCCCCCAGGATCACTTGGGTGGAGGCTGGCGACAGCGTGGCAAACGACAGGCAGATCAGAGCAAGCAACCAACGCATTGAAACGGTATCCCCTGAAAAGACTACGTGCCGCCTGGATTGTTATTTGGCCAACTGGGTCAGCGGCGGCACCGATTCGCTGCGCACCGGATACGACTGTTGCCGGCGGTCAGCAAAAAAGCATTCTAAGGTACGCCCGACCGTGCGGAAAGCCAGCTCGGACCAAGGGATGTCGGCTTCATCGAATAAGCGCACTTCAAGGCTTTCGGGGCCGGCGGCAAAATCCAGGTCGATCAGTTCGGCCCGGTAGAAGATGTGCACCTGGCTGATGTGCGGCACGTCGATCAGGGTGTAGATGCTCAGGTTGCGCACCCGGGCGCAGGCTTCTTCCAGGGTTTCGCGCATGGCGGCCTGCTCGACGGTCTCGCCGTTCTCCATGAAGCCGGCGGGCAAGGTCCAGAAACCCAGGCGCGGCTCGATGGCGCGCCGGCACAGCAGCACCTGGTCGCCCCACACCGGTACGGTGCCCGCGACGATATTGGGGTTCTGGTAGTGAATGGTCTGACAGTGATCGCAGACATAACGCAAGCGTGCGTCGCCTTCGGGAATGCGCTGGGTGACCGGTTTACCGCACTGGCTGCAGAAGTTCATGCTGGGGTTCCTGGAGAGTGCGCCTATCTTGGCGTGACCGGGTATGGGCTGCAAGTTGTCGTTTAGCGACATGGCCAGGGTTTTGGGGTTGGGCGTGCGCAAGGTTTGGTGCATGATGCAAGGTAGCCAACAGACCGAGATGACTCATGCTGGACGAGCTACTTCGCCGGGTAAGCAATCATACGCCCCACACGCTGGAGACCGACGGTCGTTTCCCGGAAGCGGCGGTACTGGTGCCGATCACCCGCAGTGACGAACCCGAGCTGATCCTGACCTTGCGCGCCAGCGGGTTATCCACCCATGGCGGCGAAGTGGCGTTCCCTGGCGGGCGCCGCGACCCGGAAGACCCCGACCTGATATTCACCGCGCTGCGCGAAGCCGAAGAAGAAATCGGCCTGCCGCCGGGCCTGGTGGAAGTCATCGGCCCGTTGAGCCCGCTGATTTCCCTGCACGGTATCCGTGTCACGCCTTATGTAGGCGTTATCCCCGATTACGTCGAATACCTGGCCAATGACGCCGAGATCGCCGCTGTGTTCAGCGTGCCCCTGGAGTTTTTTCGCCAGGACCCGCGCGAACATACCCACCGTATCGATTACCAGGGCCGCAGTTGGTACGTGCCCAGTTACCGGTTTGGCGAATACAAGATCTGGGGGCTGACGGCGATCATGATTGTCGAACTGATCAATCTGCTCTATGACGATGCCGACATCAGCCTGCATCGACCGCCGAAAAGCTTCATCAATACCTAAGAGCCAGATGGCCATCGTTCCTGCCGTGAGGATCCACCTATGAAATACCGCCTGGGCGACGCCCGAGTCGAAACCCATCCCAACAGCTGGGTGGCCCCCAATGCCACGCTGGTGGGCAAGGTCAAGCTGGAGGAGGGCGCCAACGTCTGGTTCAACGCGGTGTTGCGCGGCGACAACGAGCTGATCCTGATCGGCAAGAACAGCAACGTGCAGGACGGCAGCGTGATGCACACCGACATGGGTTACCCGCTGACCCTTGGCACCGGCGTGACCATCGGCCATAACGCCATGTTGCATGGCTGCACCGTCGACGATTACAGCCTGATTGGCATCAATGCGGTGATTCTTAACGGGGCGAAGATCGGCAAGCACTGCATCATCGGCGCCAATTCGCTGATCGGCGAGGGCAAGGAAATTCCCGATGGTTCGTTGGTGATGGGCTCGCCGGGCAAGGTGGTGCGGGAACTGACCGACGTGCAGAAGAAAATGCTCGAGGCCAGCGCTGCGCACTATGTGCATAACGCCCAGCGGTATGCCCGTGATCTGGTTGAGCAGGAAGAATGAACCCGGTAGAACGACCCGTCGCCTCGCCGTGCGTGAGCATTTGTGCGCTGGATGACGATGATATCTGCACGGGATGCCAGCGCACGGTGGATGAAATCACCCGCTGGAGTCGCATGGACAATACCGAGCGCCGGGTAGTGCTGGGGTTGTGCCATGAGCGGGCGAAGGCGAGTGGGCTGGTGTGGATGATTCCGGGGAAGTCCGGCGCCTGATAGACCGCTTTCGCGAGCAAGCCCGCTCCCACATTTGATTGCGTTTATCTTGGAGGAATGCGTTCAAAATGTGGGAGCGGGCTTGCTCGCGAAAGGGCCCGCCCAGACGACATATTTCCAAATGTGAAGTACCCTGTGCCCCTTGTTCACAGGTCCCTCGCCCCATGTTCTTCCTGATTGCCTACATCAGCAGCGTCGTGCTGATCAACTTCGCCTTTTCCACCGCTCCGCACCTGGATGTCATCTGGTCCGCCTGGGGCGGCCTGGTATTTGTCCTGCGGGACATGGTGCAAACCCGTTTCGGCCATGGCGCGATCATCGCCATGCTGGCGGCGCTGGTGCTGTCCTATATCACCTCCGATCCGTCCATCGCCCTGGCCAGCGCCACGGCGTTCGCGGTGTCCGAATGCATTGACTGGCTGGTGTTCAGCATCACCAAGCGCCCACTCCACGACCGCCTGTGGATAAGTTCGGCGCTGAGTATCCCCCTCGATACCTTCATCTTTTTCGGCCTGATCGGCGCCTTGACGCCCGCGGTCGCCGGCACTGCCCTGGTGTCGAAATTCGCCGGCGTTACCGTGGTGTGGCTGGCCATGGCCTGGCGTTTGCGCCGGCAGCGCGTCGCCAACTGAAGCCAATCTTTACAGTTCATGTAAAATGCCGGCCTTTCTCCCCACGATCCGCTCCCCTGAGGACCTGAGATGACCCGAATCGGAACTCCATTGTCGCCAACCGCGACCCGCGTAATGCTGTGTGGCTGCGGTGAGCTGGGCAAGGAAGTGGTAATCGAACTGCAACGCCTGGGCGTTGAAGTGATTGCCGTGGATCGCTACGCCAACGCGCCGGCCATGCAGGTTGCCCACCGCAGCCATGTGATCAACATGCTCGATGGCGCCGCCCTGCGTGCCGTGATCGAAGCCGAAAAGCCGCACTTCATCGTGCCGGAAATCGAAGCGATCGCCACCTCCACCCTGGTTGAGCTGGAAGCCGAAGGCTTCACCGTGATCCCGACCGCCCGCGCGACGTTGCTGACCATGAACCGCGAAGGCATCCGTCGCCTGGCCGCCGAAGAGCTGGACCTGCCGACCTCGCCGTACCACTTCGCCGACACCTTCGAGGACTACAGCAAGGCCGTCACCGACCTGGGCTTCCCGTGTGTGGTCAAGCCGGTAATGAGTTCGTCGGGCAAGGGCCAGAGCTTGCTGCGCAGCGCCGATGACGTGCAGAAAGCCTGGGATTACGCCCAGGAGGGCGGGCGTGCCGGCAAGGGCCGCGTGATCATCGAAGGCTTTATCGACTTCGACTACGAGATCACCCTGCTGACCGTGCGCCACATTGGCGGCACTACCTTCTGCGCGCCTGTCGGTCACCGTCAGGAGAAGGGCGACTATCAGGAATCCTGGCAGCCACAGGCCATGAGCCCGATTGCACTGGCGGAATCCGAGCGCGTTGCCAAGGCGGTAACCGAAGCGTTGGGTGGTCGTGGTCTGTTTGGCGTCGAGCTGTTTATCAAAGGCGATCAGGTGTGGTTCAGCGAAGTGTCGCCGCGCCCCCATGACACTGGCCTAGTGACCCTGATTTCCCAGGACTTGTCGCAGTTCGCCCTGCATGCGCGGGCAATTCTCGGCCTGCCGATCCCGTTGATCCGTCAGTTCGGGCCTTCGGCTTCGGCAGTGATCCTGGTGGAAGGCAAGTCGACCCAGACGGCGTTTTCCAACCTGGGTGCAGCCTTGAGCGAGCCGGATACGGCGTTGCGTCTGTTCGGCAAGCCGGAAGTGAATGGCCAGCGCCGTATGGGCGTGGCGTTGGCGCGGGATGAGTCGATTGAGGCAGCGCGGGCTAAAGCCACTCGTGCTTCGAAGGCTGTTGTTGTAGAGCTGTAACCCCCCGCCGATCGTTCCCACGCTCCGCGTGGGAATGCCGCGCTGGACGCTCCGCGTCCGCTCTTAAGGGCGTGACGCAGAGCGTCACCGGATGCATTCCCACGCAGAGCGTGGGAATGATCATCATCAGGCGACCTTGTTCAAATCGTTATGGCGCGTCTCTTTCAGGCACAACACAGCAATCAAGCTGATCACCGCTGCCGCCGACACATACCCGCCGACATAACTCAAACCGCCCATCGCCACCAGCTTGGTCGCGAAGAACGGTGCCGCCGACGCACCCACGATCCCACCCAGGTTATACGCCGCCGAAGCACCGGTATAACGCACGCGGGTCGGGAACAGTTCCGGCAACATCGCGCCCATCGGGGCAAACGTCACGCCCATCAGGAACAGCTCCAGCGCCAGGAACAGTGCCACGGCCCAGGTTGAACCGTGGGTCAGCAACGGCTCCATGGTGAAGCCGGAAAGGATGGTCAGGATCGCACCGACAATCAGCACCGGCTTACGCCCGTAACGGTCGCTGGCCCACGCCGCCAGCGGCGTTGCCGCGCCCATGAACAGCACCGCGAAGCACAACAGCCCGAGGAAGGTTTCACGGCTGTAACCCAGCGTAGACACGCCGTAGCTCAGGGAAAACGCGGTGGTGATATAGAACAGCGCATAACACACCACCATCGAGGCCGCACCCAGCAGGACCGGCAGCCAATGCTGGCTGAACAGTTCCACCAGCGGCACCTTCACCGGCGCTTCCTTGGCCACGGCGTTCGCGAACACCGGCGTTTCATGCAGTTTGAGCCGTGCATACAGCCCCACCATCACCAGCGCCGCGCTGAGAATGAACGGAATGCGCCAGCCCCAGCTGCGGAACTGTTCGTCGCTCAGGCTCATGGCCAGGATCAGGAACAGCCCGTTGGCCGCCAGAAAGCCAATCGACGGGCCCAACTGCGGGAACATGCCGAACCAGGCGCGTTTGCCCTTCGGGGCGTTCTCGGTGGCCAGCAACGCCGCGCCGCCCCATTCGCCGCCAAGCCCGAGGCCCTGGCCGAAGCGCAGTACGCAGAGCAGGATCGGTGCCCAGGCCCCGATGCTGTCATAACCGGGCAGCAAGCCGATCAGCGTGGTGCACACGCCCATCAGCAGCAGGGAAGCCACCAGTGTCGACTTGCGGCCAATCCGGTCACCAAAGTGGCCGAACAGCGCCGAGCCCAGTGGCCGCGCGATAAACGCGATACCGAAGGTCAGGAACGAGGCGAGCATCTGCGCCGTGCCGGAGGTTTGCGGGAAGAACACCGGGCCGATCACCAGCGCGGCGGCAGTTGCGTAGATATAGAAGTCGTAGAACTCGATGGCGGTGCCGATGATGCTCGCGGTGGCGACCCGGGCCGTCGAGTTGGTCGGGGCGGCGGTCGCCGTCTCGTTATAGGTGGTGCTCATTGAGGTATCCCTGACGGTCATTGCGCGTTTGGACGCGGATTATTATTGGTCGAACACCCATGGATCAGGGTTGTGCGCGGGGCGGCTCGGGATGGGAGCAAACACCGGTCAGACACGGTAAAACGCTGCCTGGACGCGCTCAGTGCGGGTAGCACGCGGTCGGGCGGGGCTTGGGTAAGCCGCCCGATTATAGGAAGGGGTTTGCGGATCCAACAAGGGGCTTAAGCGGCGACCGGCACCGTGCTGGTGTGCCAGATCAGCACCTTGGCGACGCGGTTGTCCTCGGTCTCGAGGATTTCTAGGCGATAACGGCCGATTTTCAGGCACACGGCGCAGTCCGGGATGGTCTCCAGCGCTTCGGTCACCAGGCCGTTGAGGGTCTTGGGGCCGTCGCTGGGCAGGTGCCAGCCGAGGGTTTTGTTCAAGTCACGGATCGAGGCGGCGCCGTCGATCACGTAGCGGCCATCCAGTTGGGGCTGGATGTGCGGGTTGTCGAGGTGCTGCTCGTTTTCGAACTCACCGACGATTTCTTCAAGAATGTCTTCCAGGGTCACAATGCCCAGCACTTCGCCGTATTCATCCACCACCATGCCCAGGCGGCGCTGTTGCTTGTGGAAGTTCAGCAATTGCAGTTGCAGCGGTGTACTTTCCGGGACGAAGTAGGGCTCGTGGCAGGCGGCCAGCAGGGCTTCCTTGGTCAGGCTGGCGTCCGGCAGCAGGTGGCGGATCTGCCGGGTGTTGAGCACCGCCTCGACCTGGTTGATGTCGCTGTGAAACACCGGCAGCCGGGTGCGCGTGGAAACCCGCAGTTGCTCGATGATTTCCTCTACCGGGTCATCCAGGTTGATGCCGTCCACTTCGCTGCGGGGCACCAGGATGTCGTTGACGGTGATGTTGTCCAGGGCGTGGATGCCCGGCATGCCCGGCGCGCGGGTGTTGGGGATTTCGGCTTCCGGCTCGTCGTCCTGGTCCGGCTGCGGCTCGTCGCTCTTCTTGACCAGCCCGGGCTTGCGGGTGAACGGGCGCAGCAGCAACAGGCTGACACCGTTGAGCAGCCAGGCCAGCGGATAAAGGATTTTCAGCGGCACGCTCAGCAAGGTATTGCCGAAGCCAAGGATGGTTTGCGGGTGGCGAGTGGCCAGGGCACGCGGCAGATAGTCGGCCAGCACCAGCAGCACCGCGCTGGAGATCACCCAGCCGAGCCACGGGCCGTTTTGCGCCCAGGCGTAGATCGCCAGCAGGGTGCAGAGAATCACCACCACGGCGCGGCACAGGGTGTTGCAGAGGATCAGGCTGTTGCGCGGGAAGTTCAGGCGGGCGGCGGCTTTGTCACCCTGGCGGGTGCCGGGGCGCAGGGCCAGCAAATGTTGCTGGGCGGCTTCGATGGCGGTAAACAGCGCCGACCATAAAACCAGCAAGGCTACTACCGCAAGCATCGGCCCCAAGGGCAAGTTGTCCATGTCGGCTGCCCGTCAGATATGCAGGATGTATTCGCGAACCAGCTTGCTGCCGAAATAGGCCAGCATCAGCAGGCAGAAACCGGCCAGGGTCCAGCGGATCGCCTTGTGCCCGCGCCAGCCGAGACGGTTGCGGCCCCACAGCAGCACGCTGAACACCACCCAGGCCAGGCAGGCCAGCAGGGTTTTATGCACAAGATGCTGGGCAAACAGGTTCTCGACGAACAGCCAGCCGGAGATCAGCGACAGCGACAGCAGCGTCCAGCCGGCCCAGAGGAAGCCGAACAGCAGGCTTTCCATGGTTTGCAGCGGCGGGAAGTTCTTGATCAGCCCCGACGGGTGCTTGTGCTTGAGCTGGTGGTCTTGCAACAGCAGCAGCAAGGCCTGGAACACCGCGATGGTGAACATGCCGTAGGCGAGGATCGACAGCAGGATGTGGGCGAGGATGCCCGGCTCTTCATCAATGACCTGCACGGTGCCGGTCGGTGTGAATTGCGCCAGCAGCACCGTCAGCATCCCGAGCGGGAACAACAGCACCAGCAGATTCTCCACCGGGATCCGGTAGCAGGCCATCAGGGTCAGCGCGATCACCGCGGCGGCAATCAGGCTCGCAGCGCTGAAGAAATCCAGGCCCAGGCCGACCGGCGTCATCAAGTGCGTGAACAGGCTGGCGGCGTGAGCCAGCAGGGCGAGGACGCCAAGGCCTACCAGCAGGCGTTTGTCGGCCTTGGCGCCTTGGGCCAGACGAGTGCCCTGATAGAGGGTCGCAGCGGCATACAAGATGGCGGCGGCGAGGCTGGGTAGCAAACTGGGTGACAAAGGGAGCATAAATCCTGTTAAGCAGGCCCGAAAGGCGCTGAGTTTGGCATACACCTGCGTAACACGAAAGACTCTCAGGCCAGACAGCGGGTGTGCATGGCGACAGTCTTCGCTATAATCCGCGACCTGCCCACGCCGCAGGCTCGCCGAGCGCTGTTTTTAATAGCGATTTACCACAGCCTGGGCCGCCATTACCTCGGTCTAACAATGCATTTCGATGAATAGGGCCTGAAAGGATCGCGCATGTTTGAAAATCTGACTGACCGTCTCTCGCAGACGCTGCGCCATGTCACCGGCAAGGCCAAGCTGACCGAGGACAATATTAAAGACACCCTGCGTGAAGTGCGCATGGCGTTGCTGGAAGCCGACGTCGCCTTGCCGGTGGTGAAGGACTTCGTCAACTCGGTCAAAGAGCGCGCGGTCGGCACCGAAGTGTCCCGCAGCCTGACGCCGGGCCAGGCCTTTGTGAAGATCGTCCAGGCCGAACTCGAAAGCCTGATGGGCGCGGCCAACGAAGATTTGAACCTCAGCGCCGTGCCGCCAGCCGTTGTGCTGATGGCCGGTCTGCAAGGTGCGGGCAAGACCACCACCGCCGGCAAACTGGCGCGCTTCCTTAAAGAGCGCAAGAAGAAGTCGGTGATGGTGGTGTCTGCCGACGTTTACCGCCCGGCGGCTATTAAACAGCTGGAAATGCTCGCGGGCGAAGTGGGCGTGACCTTCTTCCCGTCCGACCTGAGCCAGAAACCGGTCGATATCGCCCAGGCGGCTATTAAAGAAGCCAAGCTGAAATTCATCGACGTGGTCATCGTCGATACCGCCGGTCGCCTGCACATCGACGAAGAGATGATGGGCGAGATCAAGGCGCTGCATGCCGCGATCAACCCGGTAGAAACCCTGTTCGTGGTCGATGCCATGACCGGCCAGGATGCGGCCAATACCGCCAAGGCCTTTGGTGATGCACTGCCGCTGACCGGTGTGATCCTGACCAAGGTCGACGGCGATGCCCGTGGCGGTGCCGCCTTGTCGGTACGCGCCATTACCGGCAAGCCGATCAAGTTCATCGGTATGGGCGAGAAGAGCGAAGCGCTCGAGCCGTTCCACCCTGAGCGTATCGCCTCGCGTATCCTCGGCATGGGCGACGTGCTCAGCCTGATCGAGCAAGCGGAAGCGACCCTCGACAAGGACAAGGCCGACAAGCTGGCTAAAAAGCTGAAGAAGGGCAAGGGCTTCGACCTCGAAGACTTCCGCGACCAGCTGCAGCAGATGAAGAACATGGGCGGCCTCGGCGGCCTGATGGACAAGCTGCCGAACATCGGCGGCGTGAACCTGGCGCAAATGGGCAATGCCCAGGGCGCGGCAGAGAAGCAATTCAAGCAGATGGAAGCCATCATCAATTCCATGACCCCGGCCGAGCGCCGCGACCCTGAGCTGATCAGCGGTTCGCGCAAACGTCGGATCGCCATGGGTTCCGGCACCCAGGTGCAGGACATCGGTCGCTTGATCAAGCAACACAAGCAGATGCAGAAGATGATGAAGAAATTCTCCGCAAAAGGCGGAATGGCCAAGATGATGCGCGGCATGGGCGGTATGTTGCCCGGCGGCGGCATGCCGAAAATGTAAAGAATTCGAGCAGAAGTTCGCTTCTGCTCCGACCCGCAGGGATGCGGGATCTCCAGCAAACCCGCCATTGGCGGGAGCTGACTTGCCGTTTTAACCGACGGCTCTATAGCAGATCTGAATGGCACGCTGATAGGCGCCAGAAAAAGACATTTGCAAAAGTCCGGATATTCCTTAGAATATGCGGCCTTTCGGGCACCTATGCCCGCTGTGCATTTAGATTTGCAGCACCGACTACAGGAACGATGTTCACATGCTAACAATCCGTCTTGCCCTTGGCGGCTCCAAAAAGCGCCCGTTTTACCACTTGACCGTAACTGACAGCCGCAACCCACGTGACGGCTCTCACAAGGAACAAGTTGGCTTCTTCAACCCGATCGCTCGTGGTCAAGAAGTCCGTCTGTCCGTGAACCAAGAGCGCGTAGCCTACTGGCTGAGCGTTGGTGCACAACCTTCTGAGCGCGTTGCTCAGTTGTTGAAGGATGCATCTAAGGCTGCGGCCTGAGCAATATGAACGCGACGCCAGCGGTTGCTGATGATTTGATCGTTATCGGCAAGATTTATTCTGTTCATGGCGTTCGCGGCGAAGTGAAGGTGTATTCCTTTACTGATCCGACTGAAAACCTGTTGCAGTACAAGACCTGGACGCTCAAGCGCGAAGGTAGTGTGAAACAGGTAGAGCTGGTCAGTGGACGCGGGAGCGACAAGTTCCTGGTCGCAAAGCTCAAGGGTCTTGATGATCGTGAAGAAGCTCGTCTTCTGGCCGGTTATGAGATCTGCGTGCCGCGCAACCTGTTCCCTGAATTGACCGACGGCGAGTACTACTGGTACCAGCTGGAAGGTCTGAAGGTTATTGATCAACTCGGGCAATTGCTCGGGAAAATCGATCATCTTCTGGAAACCGGCGCCAATGATGTAATGGTGGTCAAGCCTTGCGCTGGCAGCCTGGATGATCGCGAACGCCTGTTGCCCTATACCGAGCAATGCGTGTTGGCTGTCGACCTGGCAGCGGGCGAGATGAAGGTGGAATGGGACGCGGACTTCTAACGTGGCTAACCTGCGCGTTGAAGTGATCAGTTTGTTTCCCGAGATGTTTTCCGCCATCAGCGAGTACGGCATCACCAGTCGGGCGGTGAAACAGGGGCTCTTGCAGCTCACCTGTTGGAACCCGCGAGACTACACGACGGATCGACATCACACTGTGGACGATCGCCCATTTGGCGGTGGTCCGGGCATGGTGATGAAGATCAAGCCCCTGGAAGATGCGTTGGTTCAGGCCAAGGCAGCCGCCGGGGAGAAGGCGAAGGTAATTTACCTGTCCCCTCAAGGCCGTCAGCTGAATCAGTCGGCGGTACGCGAGTTGGCGAATCTGGAAGCATTAATCCTGATTGCCGGTCGCTATGAAGGCATTGACGAGCGGTTTATTGAAGCTCATGTCGATGAAGAGTGGTCGATTGGGGACTATGTCCTGTCTGGCGGCGAGCTGCCGGCGATGGTCCTGATAGATGCGGTTACACGACTGCTGCCTGGAGCTTTAGGGCATGCGGACTCCGCGGAGGAAGATTCCTTCACGGATGGTTTGCTGGATTGCCCGCACTACACCCGACCGGAGGTGTATGCGGATCAGCGTGTTCCCGACGTATTGCTAAGTGGCAATCACGCACACATCCGGCGTTGGCGTTTACAGCAGTCCCTCGGGCGGACCTATGAACGACGCGCCGATCTTCTGGAAAGCCGCTCGCTTTCTGGAGAAGAGAAGAAGCTGCTCGAGGAATACATCCTCGGGCGGGACGATAGTTAACAACGTATCGATGGTAGGTCCGACGACTTACCTTAGGAGCACAGCATGACTAACAAAATCATCCTTGCACTCGAAGCAGAGCAGATGACCAAAGAGATCCCTACCTTTGCCCCGGGCGACACCATTGTCGTTCAGGTGAAAGTGAAGGAAGGCGACCGTTCGCGTCTGCAAGCGTTCGAAGGCGTGGTAATTGCCAAGCGTAACCGTGGTGTGAACAGTGCTTTCACTGTTCGTAAAATCTCCAACGGTGTTGGCGTAGAGCGTACTTTCCAGACCTACAGCCCGCAAATCGACAGCATGGCCGTTAAACGTCGCGGTGACGTACGTAAAGCCAAGCTGTACTACCTGCGTGACCTGTCCGGTAAAGCAGCTCGCATCAAGGAAAAACTGGCTTAAGTCCAGCTTCCCGATGCAGAAAAAAGCAGCCTACGGGCTGCTTTTTTGTTGCCTGAAATTTGTCCATTTCCCCGGTATCTATTCATGACTCCCCGCCTCGAAGAAATTCAGCGTCGCACTGACCTTAAAGCCGTTTTCCGCTTTTGTGGCGAGGGAGCTTGCTCCCGTTGGGCTGCGCAGCGGCCCTGAAACCGGCAATAGAAGTCTCTCTGTTGGACCTCAATGGTCAATCAGGGCCGCTTCGCGCCCCAGCGGGAGCAAGCTCCCTTGCCACAGATTATTTGCCCGCTTTCATTGATGTGTAGCGGCCCGTGCTGCGATAGGATCTACCCGACATCGCCATTTTCCCTGCTTGAGCCCTCATGTCCGCCATCGACCACCCGCAGATAGACCGCTTCCTCGACGCCCTCTGGCTGGAAAAAGGCCTGTCGGACAACACCCGCCAGGCTTACCGCAGCGACCTCGCGTTGTTCAATGGCTGGCTGCAGGAGAAAAACCTCGAGCTGCTCGACGCCGGTCGCGAGCTGATTCTCGACCACCTGGCCTGGCGCCTGGAGCAAAACTACAAGCCTCGCTCTACTGCGCGTTTTCTCTCAGGCGTGCGTGGCTTCTATCGCTACCTGCTGCGGGAAAAGCTGATCGCTGTCGACCCAACCCTGCAAATCGACATGCCACAGTTGGGCCGGCCACTGCCCAAATCCCTGTCGGAAGCCGACGTCGAAGCCCTGCTCGCAGCCCCCGACCTGAGCGAAGCCATCGGCCAGCGCGACCGTGCCATGCTGGAAGTGCTGTATGCCTGCGGCCTGCGCGTCACCGAGCTGATCAGCCTGACCCTGGAACAGGTCAACCTGCGCCAGGGTGTATTGCGCGTAATGGGCAAGGGCAGCAAGGAGCGCCTGGTGCCCATGGGTGAAGAGGCGATCGTGTGGATCGAACGCTACATGCGCGACGCCCGAGCCGAGTTGCTCAACGGTCGGCCCAGCGATGTACTGTTTCCCAGCCAGCGCGGCGAACAGATGACCCGCCAGACCTTCTGGCATCGCATCAAGCACCAGGCCAAGGTTGCCGGCATCGGCAAGTCGCTGTCGCCCCACACCCTGCGCCACGCGTTCGCCACGCATTTGCTCAACCACGGCGCGGATTTGCGCGTGGTTCAAATGCTCCTGGGCCACAGCGACTTATCCACCACCCAGATCTACACCCACGTGGCGCGGGCACGTTTGCAGGAGATGCACGCCAAGCACCATCCCCGTGGATGAAAAACACTTCGGAAAAAGCCCAATTTCCCCGCGACTGGCTGCCCTGCGGCCCAACTGTGGTAGGCTTTGCCGGTTCGCAAAGGGGACGGCCCAAACCCGTGTTTGAAGATCGGTGTTCCTGCTCCCGTCCCTGCATCTGCCTTCAGGAGTTCCCATGCGCTTGACCCAGATTTTTGCCATCGCAGCCATTGCGTTGGTCTCAACCTTTGCCGTCGCCGACGACGCCGCAGAGAAGACAATCCGCAAGAGCCTGGAAGCCCTCCAGCTCGACACCCCGATTGAAAGCATCAACGCCAGCCCGATGGCCGGCCTGTACGAAGTCAAGCTCAAGGGCAGCCGCGTGCTGTACGCCAGTGCCGATGGCCAGTACATCGTCCAGGGCTACCTGTTCCAGCTCAAAGACGGCAAGCCGGTGAACCTCACCGAGAAAGCCGAGCGCCTGGGCGTGTCCAAGCTGATCAACGGTATTCCGGTGGCTGAAACCGTGGTTTACCCGGCCATCGGCGAAACCAAGACCCACATCACCGTGTTCACCGACACCACCTGCCCGTACTGCCACAAGCTGCATGCCGAAGTGCCTGAGCTGAACAAGCTCGGCGTTGAAGTGCGCTACGTGGCGTTCCCGCGCCAGGGCCTGGGTTCGCCGGGTGACGAGCAGTTGCAAGCCGTCTGGTGTTCGGCCGACAAGAAAGCGGCCATGGACAAGATGGTCGATGGCAAGGAAATCAAGGCCGCCAAGTGCGCCAACCCGGTTTCCAAGCAGTTCGCCCTCGGCCAGTCGATTGGTGTGAACGGTACGCCGGCCATCGTTTTGGCTGACGGCCAGGTGATTCCGGGCTACCAGCCTGCGCCGCAAGTTGCCAAACTGGCACTGAACGCAAAGTAAGCATTATCGTCGAGCCTTGACGATCATGATCCGCCGACAGTTCGGCGGGTCATTAATAGAGAGCCGCAGTTGTGCGGCTGTTTTCACGGCCGACCTTGAGTCGGCCGTTTCATGGGGAGTTCTTCAGTGAAACCGGTCAAAGTAGGCATCTGTGGGTTAGGGACCGTCGGTGGCGGCACCTTCAACGTACTTCAGCGTAACGCTGAAGAAATTTCCCGCCGTGCAGGGCGTGGGATTGAAGTGGCACAAATTGCCACGCGTACGCCAAAGCCTCAGTTCCAAACGACCGGTATTGCGATTACCAACGATGTCTTCGAAGTCGCCACCAACCCTGAAATCGATATCGTCATCGAGCTGGTAGGCGGCTACACCGTGGCCCGCGAGCTGGTGCTCAAGGCCATCGAAAACGGCAAGCATGTGGTCACTGCCAACAAGGCGCTGATTGCCGTGCACGGTAACGAAATCTTCGCCAAGGCCCGCGAGAAGGGCGTGATCGTGGCGTTCGAAGCCGCCGTGGCCGGTGGCATCCCGGTGATCAAGGCGATCCGTGAAGGCCTGTCCGCCAACCGTATCAACTGGGTGGCCGGCATCATCAACGGCACCGGTAACTTCATCCTCACCGAAATGCGCGAGAAGGGCCGTACCTTCGAAGACGTGCTGGCCGAAGCCCAGGCCCTGGGTTACGCCGAAGCCGATCCGACCTTCGACGTGGAAGGCATCGACGCTGCCCACAAGCTGACCATCCTGGCGTCCATCGCCTTTGGTATCCCGCTGCAGTTCGACAAGGCCTACACCGAAGGCATCACCAAGCTGACCACCGCCGACGTGAACTACGCCGAAGCCCTGGGCTACCGCATCAAGCACCTCGGTGTGGCGCGCAGCACCCCGGCCGGTATCGAGCTGCGTGTGCACCCGACACTGATCCCGGCCGACCGCCTGATCGCCAACGTCAATGGCGTGATGAACGCCGTGATGGTCAACGGTGACGCTGCCGGTTCCACCCTGTTCTACGGCGCCGGCGCCGGCATGGAGCCGACCGCTTCGTCTGTGATCGCCGACCTGGTGGACGTGGTGCGTGCCATGACCAGCGACCCGGAAAACCGCGTACCGCACCTGGCCTTCCAGCCGGATTCGCTGTCGGCCCACCCGATCCTGCCGATCGAAGCCTGCGAAAGTGCCTACTACCTGCGCATCCAGGCCAAGGATCATCCGGGCGTGCTCGCCCAGGTGGCCAGCATCCTGTCGGAGCGCGGCATCAACATTGAATCGATCATGCAGAAGGAAGTCGAAGAACAAGACGGCCTGGTGCCCATGATCCTGCTGACCCACCGTGTGCTGGAGCAGCACATCAACGACGCCATTGCCGCGCTTGAAGCGTTGCAGGGCGTGGTTGGGCCGGTGGTGCGGATTCGCGTCGAACACCTGAACTAATCGTTTTGCGGCAAGGGCCCCACGCGTTCGGCGGCCCTTGTTCAAGCATGCTCTAGAGGAGCCAGTCATGCGTTATATCAGCACCCGCGGCCAGGCACCGGCCCTGAATTTCGAAGACGTTCTGCTGGCCGGTCTGGCCACTGACGGCGGCCTGTACGTGCCGGAAAACCTGCCACGCTTCACCCAGGAAGAAATCGCTTCGTGGGCCGGCCTGCCGTACCACGAGCTGGCGTTCCGGGTCATGCGCCCGTTCGTCACCGGCAGCATCCCGGATGCGGATTTCAAGAAGATCCTGGAAGAAACCTACGGCGTGTTTTCCCACAGCGCCATCGCCCCGTTGCGCCAACTGAACGGCAACGAATGGGTCCTGGAGCTGTTCCACGGCCCGACCCTGGCGTTCAAGGACTTCGCCCTGCAACTGCTGGGTCGCCTGCTGGACTACGTGCTGGAAAAACGCGGTGAGCGCGTGGTGATCATCGGCGCCACTTCCGGTGATACCGGCTCGGCGGCGATCGAAGGCTGCAAGCACTGCGAAAACGTCGACATCTTCATCCTGCACCCGCACAACCGCGTGTCGGAAGTGCAGCGTCGGCAGATGACCACGATCTTCGGCGAGAACATCCACAACATCGCCATCGAAGGCAACTTCGATGACTGCCAGGAAATGGTCAAGGCCAGCTTCGCCGACCAGAGCTTCCTCAAGGGCACGCGCCTGGTGGCGGTGAACTCGATCAACTGGGCGCGGATCATGGCCCAGATCGTCTACTACTTCCATGCTTCCCTGCAGTTGGGCGGCCCGGCGCGTTCGGTGTCGTTCTCGGTGCCAACCGGCAACTTCGGCGACATCTTCGCCGGTTACCTGGCACGCAACATGGGCCTGCCGATCAACCAGCTGATCGTCGCCACCAACCGCAACGACATCCTGCACCGCTTCATGAGCGGCAACCAGTACGTCAAGGAAACCCTGCACGCCACACTGTCGCCGTCGATGGACATCATGGTCTCGTCGAACTTCGAACGCCTGCTGTTCGACATGCACGGTCGCAACGGTGCTGCCCTGGCCGGCCTGATGGACAGCTTCAAGCAAGGTGGCGGTTTCAGCGTCGAGCAGGAGCGCTGGACCGAAACCCGCAAGCTGTTCGACTCCCTGGCGGTGGACGACGCAGAAACCTGCGAGACCATCGCCGAAGTCTACGCCCAGACCGGCGAGCTGCTGGACCCGCACACCGCCATTGGTGTCAAGGCCGCGCGCGAATGCCGCCGCAGCCTGGACATCCCGATGGTGATTCTCGGCACCGCGCACCCGGTCAAATTCCCGGAAGCGGTAGAGAAGGCCGGGGTTGGCAAGGCGTTGGAATTGCCGCCGCACCTCACCGACCTGTTTGAGCGTGAAGAGCGTTGCACGGTATTGGCCAATGACCTGAAAGCGGTGCAGGCGTTTGTCAGCCAGCATGGCAATCGCGGCAAGCCACTCTGATCCAACGGCTTTGCGTGGTGGATCAAGCCCGTCTTCGTGACGGGCTTTTTCATTCTGGCGAGCCATACTTGCGCGGCGACCAACAAGAATAATCAAGGAAACCCAACCGGTGTATTTATCGACCCGAGCACACGCGTGGCTGGCATGTGTGCTGCTGCTTGGCCATGGTTCGGCAAGCCTCGCGGCTGTCAGCCTGCCGTTCAAGCTGGTGCCGGCGTTCATTGCCCTGGAGCCCATGTCCCTGACGGCCAGCGAGCAGCAATGGCTGGCGGCCCATCGGCCACTGAGAGTGGGCATTTCGATTGATGACTATCAGCCGATCGATATCACCCGCGACCGCAATCGCTACCAGGGCATCAGCGCCGATTACCTGAGCCTGATCGGCGCGCGTCTGCATGCACCGATGCAGGTCCTGGGTTTTGCCGAGCGGGCGCAAGCGGTGGAGGCCCTGCGGAGCGGCGCCATCGATATTCTCACCAGTGCCAACGGTTACGAGCGTGATGTGTCGGGGTTGCGCTTTACCGAAGACTACATGCCGGACCGCTCGGTGGTGGTCGTGCGCCGGGATGACAGCACCCAGAACGAGGACCTCAAGGACAAGAAGCTGGTGTTGCTGGACGGTTACGCCAACGTCAAGAACGTCCATCAGGCGTATCCCGGGAGCCACATCATGCTGGCACCGAATCTCTACAGTGGCCTCGAAGCGCTGAAGCAAGGTGATGCCGATGCGTTTATCGGCAACGAAGTGATCGTGCGCGCCTATAAATCGCTACGGCCCTACCTGGGCTTGCAGATCAAGGTGGAAAGCCGGCTGGCGCCTATCGGCTTTGCCTTTGCCACGCGGGAGGCCGACCCGCTGTTGGGGACGCTGATGGAACGGGCGCTGGCGAGTATTGATGAGTCTGTGCGGCGGGAGATCCTTGCGCGCTGGACCACCGGACTGGGGGTGGGCATTGCCGCCGAGCGCATCGCCTTGTCGGCCCCGGAGCGGGCCTGGGTACTTCAGCATCCGCATGTGGTGGTGGCGTCCCAGCAACTGTCTCCCTATGTATTCAAGGACAAGGACGGCCAGTGGGTGGGGCTGAATGTGGACTTGCTCAACCGCATTTCACGCATGACCGGCCTGCAGTTCGTGATGGAGGAAGTGTCCTCCACGGCACAGACCCTGGGGTTGCTGGAAACGGGCAGGGCGGACATGAACACCACCCTGGCCGAGAATCAGGAGCGCAAGGCCTTTCTCGATTTCAGCCATGGGTTCGGGGGCTCAGGCTGGGTGTTTATCCAGCGCGCTGACGCACCGCCAGTGGCCAGTTTGAGCGAGCTTTCAGGCAAGGTGCTGGCGCTGCCGGCACGCCATGTCCTGGAGGGATATATTCGTCGCGAGCACCCCGGGATCAAGCTGCAATCGGTGGATAACTACGTCCAGGCCCGTGAGCTGGTAACGCAGGGTCGCGCGGCGGCGACTATCCAGAGTGAAGTGGAAGTGCAGAGTTACCCGGCCGATGAGTTGCGCATCGGCCGCAGTGTCGAGGGCAAGTGGTCGGCCAACAGCCTGTCGGTGCGCAAGGATCAACCGGAACTGCTGAGCATTTTGAACAAGGCGCTGGAAGCGCTGCCGGTCGCGGAGCTGAGCGCCCTGCGTTTGCGTTGGCTGGGGAGCGTACCCGTCCCGGTGCCGGCCTGGCAGCGTGTGCCGCCATGGGCCTACTGGACGGTCGCCATGGCGCTGCTGTTTGTGCTGGTGTCCCTGGCCTGGAACAGCCGGCTCAAGCGCCAGATTCGCCAGCGCCTCCAGGCCGAGCAGCGGCTCAACGACCAGTTGGCGTTCAAGCGCGCGCTGCTGGACGGCATGCCCAACCCGGTATTTGTGCGTGATCTGGAAGGACGCCTGGTGACCTGCAACACCAGCTATGAACAACAGTTGAACACCCGGCGCGAGCAGATCCAGGGCCTGACGCTGATGGAAAGCGGGCTGATGCCTGACGCTACGGCCGCGCGCCTGCATGCCGGCCACATGGAGCAATTGGCGAGCCAGCAGTCGCTGTTCGTCGACCGGCAGCTGGAGTTCAATGGCGGGGCGTTTCATGTGTATCAGTGGACGGTGCCGTTCTTCGACGCCAAGGGCCAGCTCCAGGGTTTGCTCGGTGGCTGGGTCGATATCAACGAGCGCAAGGTCCTGGAGCTCCAGCTGATGGATGCGCGGCAGGCCGCTGACGAAGCGAACTACGCAAAAAGCGCGTTTCTCTCGACCCTGAGCCACGAGATTCGCACGCCGATGACCGCCATTATCGGTCTGCTCGAGCTGGAGCAGGAGCGTGCCCAGGCTGAAGGCAAGACAGTGTCTGAAGCCCTGCGAGTGGCCCATCGCTCGGCGCGTGAGTTGATTGCCCTGATGGGTGACAGCCTCGACCTGGCCAAGATTGAAGCCGGTCATCTGCAACTGGCGCCGCAGGCCACTGACTTGAAAGGTTTCTTCGAGGGCATACAGCGCTTGTTCGAACCCATGGCGCAGAAAAAGGGCCTTCACCTGACCCTGGCATTCGACCCGAGCGCGCAAGGGTATTACTGGTTCGACCCGCTGCGCCTGCGTCAGGTTATCCATAACCTGTTGGGCAACGCGCTCAAGTTCACCTCGCGCGGCGAGGTTCGGGTCAGTGTTGTGCGCAAGCTTGACCCGGCGGGGGCCGAATATTTGCACCTGTGTGTGGAGGACAGCGGGCCGGGCATTGGCGTCGAGCAGCAGGCGCGAGTGTTCAAGCCGTTTATCCAGGTCAGCGCGCGGACGGCTGCCGAGCACGGCGGCACGGGACTGGGCTTGAGCATCTGCCAGCAACTGGTGGAATTGATGGGAGGCAGCATCACCCTGAGCAGCGTGGTGGGAGAGGGCACGGTGGTGTGCATCGACCTGTACCTGGATCGGGTCAGCAGTGACGACGTGCCAGCATCTGCCGGTGTACCGCTGCTGGTGGCCGGCCGCAACCTGTCGGTGTTGGTGGTGGATGACCTGCCGGCCAATCGGCTGGTGCTGGTTCAGCAGTTGCAGTTCCTGGGTCATCAAGTAGTGGCCGTCGACTCGGCCGAAGCGGCCTTGCAGCGTTGGCATCATGAGGTGTTTGACGTCATGGTCACCGATTGCAATATGCCGGGCATGTCCGGCTACGCCTTGAGTGAGGCCATCCGCCGGCTTGAAGCCCAGGAGCAACGGCCACGCCTGGCGCTGGTGGGTTGCACGGCGAATGCCCTGGATGATGAACAGCAGCGCTGCCGGGAGGCGGGAATGGATGAACTGCTGGTCAAGCCCGTGACCCTTGAGCACTGGACGCGTGTGCTCGCCCGCGTCGTGCCTGCACGCTCTTTCAGCATCCAGACCCTGCGCACCATGACCCAGGCCGACGGACCGGTTTTGCAGCGGATGCTGCAGGAGCTGGCGAGGAGCCTTGAGCAGGAGCATAACCTGATGGCCTCCGCCATGGCGGACCACGACCAGGTCCGGCTGGCCGCCTCGCTGCACCGCCTGAAGGGCATATGCTGCCTGGTGGATGCGCTGCCGCTGGCCAAGGCCTGTGTGGCGCTGGAAGGGTGTATTCGGGAGCAGCGCAACGCTGAGATTGAAATGCATTGGTTAGCGCTGCGCGAAGCATTGATCGAATTCCAGGTCGAGCTTGAGGCTTATCTGGACCCGTCCGAATAAGACATGTCCTATGGGGAAGGCGCGGGGTTTTTATTAGTCTGTGCACCCTCGCTTCTCCCCGGTAACGTTTTTCATGCGCTCCCTCAACGTCCTGATCCTCGAAGATAACCCGTTCCAACTGATGGCCCTGCATCAGATGCTCAACGCCAACGGCGTATTCAATGTACGCACGGCCGAAACGGTCGACGCCGCTCGCCAGTCACTGGAGAGCAAGGGCGCGGTGGACATCGCGATTTGCGATCTGTACCTGGAGCAGGGTGATGGCCTTGAGCTGATTCGGGAAATGGCCGAGCGCCGCCAGGCTCAGGTGTTGATCCTGCTGAGCAACGCCGAGCCGGATGTGCTGGAAGGCGTGGCGCACATGGCCCGACAGTTGGGGCTCAACGTGCTCGGCTGCCTGCCCAAGCCGGCGTCGGCAACGCTGATCGGGAAAGTCCTCGAGGCGTGCCGGGAGCGCTTGCGGCCCGGGCCGCCGGTGGTGTCCTGGGAGCGGGTGCGCCACCTGCTGGACTTGAGCGAATCCGAGCAGTTGCCGCCTTCGGCGGATCTGAGCCAGGCCGCTATCGCCCGCTGCGGCACGGTCTGGTATCAGCCCATTGTCAGCCAGGCGGGCGCGTTGCAAGGTGTTGAAGCGCTGGCCCGCTGGCAGCTTCCTGACGGCGAGTTGCTGTTGCCTGACGCGTTTCTGCCGGTGCTGGAGTTTGCCGGAATGGAAGAGGCGTTTACCTGGCACGTGCTGGAACAAGCGCTGGGCCAGGCGGCACACGTCATGCGCGAAACCGGGCAGGTGCTGCCGGTGGCGGTGAATATCCCGGGGCGGATGCTGGAGCGTCCGCACTTTCCCCAAGTGCTGCAAGGCTTGCTGCAACTTCACGGCGTGCCCGCCCGTGGCCTGACCCTGGAACTGGTGGAAACCTCGCGCCTGAACACCGACAGCGCCCACGTCACCGGCTTGCTGCGTTTGCGGATGATGGGGTGCAAGCTGTCCATCGGTGATTTCGGCGTGGGCGGCACCAGCCTGCAACGCTTGCTGGAATTGCCCTTCAGCGAATTGAAGATCCCGCCGGCGTTTGCCAGCGGCATGGCCAGGGACGATCGCAAGGCGGCAGTGGTTGCCGGCGCCATGAGCATGGCGAGGCGACTGGGTGTGGGTGTGGTGGTGACCGGGGTTGAAAGCGCCGCCGACTATCACGCGGTAAGTGAACTGGGGGCTGCGTGGTTGCAAGGCTGCTTTATCGCCGGCCCCATGGACGCCGAGGCGCTGAAGCAGTGGATCGCGTTTCAGGCTAGGCCAGCCCGTGTTCCTGCACATAGATAAACAGCGCGGCGTCGTTGCTCAGGCCCAGCTTGCGCATGGCGCTGACCTTTTGTGCACTGACGGTTTGCTTGCTGCGATGAAGATTCGCGGCGATCTCGCCTACCGTCAGGCCGCCGGCCAGCAGGCGGATGACTTCCAGTTCACGGGGTGAGAGTTGATCCTGGGAGTGCACACGCTCGACGCCTGCCAGGTTCAGTGACTGACTGATGGTCTGGGCCACATAACGTCGCTGCTGGCGCACCTGACGGATTGCTTCAGGCAATTCGTCTGCGAGACTGGCCTTGCTCAGCAGGCCCATGACACCCAGCTCCAGGATGGCGTGGAACAGGCCGGCGTTGTTCAGCATGGTCACCACCACGATGGGCAGGCCCGGGTGATGCCGGCGCAGTTGTTCGATCAGGCGCAAGCCGTCGGCCTGGGGCTCGGCGGGCATCATGAAGTCGGTCACCAGAATGTCGCAGGCACAACGTTGCAGCAGTTCGCCAAGGGCCTGGGGTGAGTTGGCTTCACCGACGATGGTTAGCCTCTCGTCACGTTCCAGGACTGCCCGCAGACCGATGAGGAAAATCGGGTGGTCGTCGGCGAGGACGATGCGCAATGGCTTGTCAGACGTTTCGTTCAATACAGGCTCCCGGGGTAATTCGGGGATTCTAGCCTGTTAACGCAGGAGAGGGTCTGATGGTGCGGTTTACAAAGGTGTAAAAAACGCCGCGTCCCCGTCCGTGGGGCAGCGGCGTTTTTCGTTTCTGGCAGGCCCGGCCGGAGCGACCGTTTAGGCGAGTAGTTTTTGCGCCACTGCCATTACGGTTCCGACAGCCGTGAAGAAGCCGATGGCGATACCAACGGGATACCAGAAATTCTCTCGGGTTATCTTGTGGGACTCTGCGTTTAGCTTGCGTTGCTCGGCATAAATTCTGGATATGTCGGCGTGAATCTTCTCTAGTATTGCCTGCTCTTTTTCGTGTTCCAGCATGGTCTTCGTCCTTCGCAACGGGGCCTTTTGGTATGCGCTGTTTATCGATGTGCCGGCATGATCAGCACTCACCGAGTATAGGATTCACCCTCGGCATCAGCGCCAAAACGGCAACTCATTGAGTAAGCAGTTATGTGCTGCCGTTTTTTGCTTGTCATGTTGCAAGCGCATGCTGGACACGTCATCCCCCGGCAACCCTTGAAAGACGAAAAAGCGAACTTTCCTACGACGCAAATAGTCACTTAGGATAGATGCAGCTCCCGTTTACACGATTGTTTCCGAACTATTGAGTGGTGATCGAGATGGAAAGTATCAGCCTATTGCTCGGTGAAGCACTGAGCCCTTATCAGGTCACGCTGACCACCTCGGGTGTGCAGGGCGAATGCCTGGTGACCGTAAAGAATCCGGCCGGTGCCATCGTGGTCGAACGAGAAGTCGACCAGGCACAATTGACCGACAAGCGTGCATTGGTGGATGTGGTGGACTGTTTGCACCGCGACTTGATGATTGCCGAAGGACGCCTGGAACCCTCGGTCATGGCGGCCCTGCGCAATGCGGCCCTGACTCGGCCGATTGCCTGCGCATGAAGATTTATTTTTGTTGGGAACCTTCCTACGGCAAGGTGAGTCAGATTTTGTAACAGCGAGATCAAGCATTGTGCTCCGGTGCTTGTGGCTCGTTGTTACTGGTCTTTTTAGGCCCTTATTAACCCCGAGTTGTCTCCCCACTGCTCGGGGTTTCTTTTTGCCTGCGATTTGTCATGGGCTCGGGGCATCCTGGAAAAACGTCGGGTGGTCTTGCAGGTATTGCTCACGCATGACCGGGTCGAGCCATGAGGCGTAGGACTGTCGCAGTTGCTCCTGCGGGATCTCGCGCAGCACCTGATTGATCCGCTCGATAGCCGTGCGGCCTGAGGCGTTATCCGTGCAGGCAATCCGGGTCAGTTGATAGGGCGGGGTGCCTTTGATGGGGTAGAAGATCAGCTCCTGTGGATCAATGCCTTGTTGCAGCGCCTGGTAGCGCACTTCTGTCCAGTAACCCAGCACCGCTTCCAGCCGCCCCTTTCGTTGCATCTGCAGCAGGCTGCCGAGGGCGTCATTGCCGTAATGCGGCGCCAGTTTGTGAGCACTGGTGTGCTTCAGCGCTTCATCGATGATGGGGCCGTAGCTGCGTTCGGCGATGATGCCAAGGCGCGCATCCCGTGCATTCAAAAATGCCTCCAGGTCGAACCGTCCATCCACCACAAACGGCGCCAGCAGCGCCCGCTGACCCTGGCGGATTGTCACCCCGTTGCTCACGGCCGCGAAGGCCTGGGCGGAAAACACGATGGTTTTAGCGCGCTCCGCCGTCCACAGCAGGGACGGGTCGCAGGTAAGCGTGCCGGGGTCGCGGAGCATCTGCATGCCACGCGCGCGGTTCACGTGGAGGATCTGATGTCGATACTCCGGCATGTGTTCGGCGAGTATCGGCAGCAGTTGGTCGAGGGCGCCCTGGCCTTTTTGCGGGCCTTCGAAAATCGTCACTGGCGGCAGGTCACGCAACAGCCAGATCAAGGTTTCCTGGGCCTGGCTCGACAGTGGCCAAGTCCCGAGCAGTGAACCCAGGAGGCAGAGTCGAATGATGAAGCGCCGGCCCATCAGATCGCGCCGTTCTCACGCAGGCGAGTAACGGCGGCCGCATCGTAGCCCAATTCAGCGAGCACCACGCTGTTGTGCTCGCCCAACTGCGGTCCGACCCATTCACAACTGCCCGGTGTGTCCGACAGTTTGGGCACGATGCCGGGCATCTTGAAGTCCTTGCCGCCCGGGAGCTGCGCCTTGAGGAACATCTCGCGGGCGAGAAATTGCGGGTCTCCCAGCATGTCTTCCGCGCTGTAGATACGGCTGGCGGGCACTTGGGCCTTGTTCAACTGTTCCACCACTTGCTCAAGCGGCAGCGAGTTGACCCAGCGATCAATCACCCCGTACAACTCATCGCGCCGGCTGTCGCGGCCATCGTTGCTGGCCAGTGCCGGGTCGTTGGCCAGGTCGTCGCGACCAATGGCTGACATGAAGCGCTTGAAGATCGCGTCGCCATTGGCGCCGATCTGCACATGCTTGCCATCTTTGCTGGTGTGGATCGAGGAGGGCGTGATGCCGGGCATGATGTTGCCGGTGCGCTCGCGGATAAAGCCGAACACGTCGAACTCCGGGATCATGCTCTCCATCATCGCGAAGATCGCCTCATACAGCGCCACATCCACCACCTGGCCGAGCCCGCCATTCACTTCACGATGACGCAGGGCCATCAGCGCCCCGATCACGGCCCACAACGCCGCGATCGAGTCCCCGATGGAAATCCCGGTGCGCACCGGCGGGCGGTCCTCGAAACCGGTGATGTAACGCAGGCCCCCCATGGATTCGCCCACCGCGCCAAACCCTGGCTGGTCCTTCATCGGCCCGGTCTGGCCAAAGCCCGAGAGGCGCACCATCACCAGTTTCGGGTTCAGGGCGTGCAAGGTTTCCCAGCTCAGGCCGAGCTTCTCCAGCACGCCAGGGCGAAAGTTTTCGATCAAAATGTCGGCATCCGCCAACAGTTGCTTGAGGATCGCCAGGCCGTCCGGGTGTTTCAGGTTCAGGGTCAGGGATTTCTTGTTGCGCGCCTGCACAAACCACCACAGCGAGGTGCCTTCATACAGCTTGCGCCACTTGCGCAGCGGGTCGCCGCCATCCGGGGATTCGACCTTGATCACCTCGGCGCCGAACTCGGCGCAGATGCGCGACGCAAACGGGCCGGCGATCAAGGTGCCGAGTTCGATGACTTTCAGGCCGGCAAGTGGTTTGGCGGTAAACGACATGAGGAACCTTTCGGGCAGGGCAGGGATGTGAGCCTTTTAACATAGGCGAGTGGCGCAGTGATAAGGATGATGCAGCGCAGGATTCGTTGAATCACCTCGCCATCGGTTAGACTTGCCGCCTTTCCCTGTCTCTAGAAGTCCGTTCATGGCCCAGCCGTCCACGACCTACAAGTTTGAACTCAACCTCACCGACCTTGACCGTTCGGTGTACGAGAGTGTCAAGCAGACCATCGCCCGCCACCCTTCGGAAACCGAAGAGCGCATGACCGTGCGTTTGCTGGCCTACGCGCTTTTCTACAACGAGCAGCTGTCTTTCGGTCGTGGTCTGTCAGATGTAGACGAGCCGGCGCTGTGGGAAAAAAGCCTGGATGATCGCGTCCTGCACTGGATCGAAGTCGGCCAGCCGGACGCGGACCGCCTGACCTGGTGTTCCCGCCGTACCGAACGCACGACCTTGCTGGCCTACGGCAGCTTGCGCGTCTGGGAAGGCAAAGTGGTGCCGGTGGCGAAGAACCTGAAAAACGTGAGCATCGCCGCCGTACCCCAGGAAATCCTGGAAGTCCTGGCCAAGGACATGCCCCGGGTGATCAAGTGGGACGTGATGATCAGCGAAGGCACGATCTTCGTGACCGATGACCGTGGGCAGCACGAAGTCCAGCTGGAATGGCTGGCTGGCGAGCGCGGCTGAAACGTCGATAACTGATTGGACGCTGGTCGAGTGTGGGAGCTGTCGAGCTTCAGCGAGGCTGCGATGCAGGCGCTGCGGTCTGACAGGTACACCGAGGTGATCCCATCGCAGCCTCGCTGGGGCTCGACAGCTCCTACAAGGGATCACCGCTAATTTTCAACATTAAAGAGAAGCTTCCGTCACCCCATGCGTATCGATCCTCGCCCGTTGCCCGCCGTCCTGCCATTCCTCGGTGAATTGCCACCGTTGTTGACCCGTCTCTACGCCGCACGCGGGGTGCAATCGGAAGCCGAGCTGGATAAAAGCCTGGCGCGGCTGATCCCGTATCAGCAGCTCAAGGGCATCGATGCCGCGGTGGACTTGCTGGTGACGGCCCTGGAGCAGCGCCAGCGGATCCTGATCGTGGGTGACTTCGACGCCGACGGCGCCACCGCCAGCACCGTGGGCACCCTGGGCCTGCGCTTGTTGGGCGCCGCCCATGTCGACTACCTGGTGCCCAACCGTTTCGAATACGGCTACGGCCTGACCCCGGAAATCGTCGCCGTGGCCCTGCAGCGCCAGCCACAGCTGCTGATCACCGTGGACAACGGTATCTCCAGCGTCGAAGGCGTGGCGGCCGCGAAAGCGGCGGGGCTCAAGGTGCTGGTTACCGACCACCACTTGCCGGGCGACGAACTGCCCGCAGCCGACGCCATCGTCAACCCGAACCAGCCGGGCTGTGAATTCCCCAGCAAGGCCCTGGCGGGTGTGGGCGTGATCTTCTACGTGCTGATGGCCCTGCGTGCGCGCTTGCGCAGTTTGGGTTGGTACGAGAACAAGCCGCAGCCGAATATCGGCGAACTGCTGGACCTGGTGGCCCTGGGCAGCGTGGCCGACGTGGTCCCGCTGGACGCCAACAATCGCATCCTGGTCTACCAGGGCCTGGAACGCATTCGTGCCGGTCGTGCCCGGCCGGGGATCAAGGCGATCCTCGAAGTAGCCAAGCGCGATCACGCCCGCATCACCTCCACCGACCTTGGTTTTATCCTGGGCCCGCGCCTGAACGCCGCCGGGCGCCTGGATGACATGAGCCTGGGTATCGAGTGCCTGCTCACCTCGGATTTCGCCGCCGCCCGGGAAATGGCCGCGCAACTGGACGGCATGAACCAGGACCGCAAGTCCATCGAACAAGGCATGCAGCGCGAGGCCCTGGCCCAGCTCAAGGACTTGCCGGTGGAGTCGATGCCGTATGGCTTGTGCCTGTTCGACCCGGAATGGCACCAGGGCGTGATCGGCATCCTTGCCTCGCGCATGAAAGAGCGTTACTTCCGCCCGACCATCGCCTTTGCCGACGCCGGTGACGGCCTGCTCAAGGGCTCCGGGCGCTCCGTGCCGGGTTTTCATATTCGTGACGCGCTGGCCGTGGTGGCCAGCCAGCACCCAACGCTGATCGCCAAGTACGGCGGCCACGCCATGGCGGCGGGTCTTACCTTGCCCGAGGCCAACTTCCCACTGTTCGCCGAGGCCTTTGACGCCGAAGTGCGTCGGCAACTGCGCGAAGAAGACCTGACGGGCCGGCTGCTGTCCGACGGCACCCTGGCGGTTGAAGAGTTTCACCTGGAACTGGCCCGCGCCCTGCGCAACGCCGGGCCGTGGGGCCAGCATTTCCCAGAGCCGTTGTTTCACGGGGTGTTCCAACTGGTGGAGCAGCGCGTCGTCGGCGAGCGCCATCTGAAGGTGGTGCTCAAGAGCGAGTGTGGATCGGTGAAGCTCGATGGCATTGCTTTCGGCATCGACCGCGAGATCTGGCCCAATCCCACCATTCGCTGGGTGGAACTGGCCTACAAGCTCGACGTGAACGAGTTCCGTGGCCAGGAAACCGTGCAACTGATGATCGCGCATATCGAGCCGCGCTGAACCCTGTGCAATCCTCTGTTGTCGACTAGTCTCTAAGCACTGTGTGATCGGTCTTGTGACCTTGTCTTATTTCAGCCCGCCGGGGACGGGTTTTTCGTCGACCTTTCAAACAGAACCCTGGAGCCTGCCCACTGCATAAAAGAGGTGCCCCATGAGTCTGCTGCTTGAACCCTATACCCTGCGCCAACTGACCCTGCTCAACCGCATCGCCGTGTCACCAATGTGCCAGTATTCCAGCGTCGATGGCCTGGCCAATGACTGGCACCTGGTGCACCTCGGCAGCCGTGCCGTCGGTGGCGCCGGGCTGATCTTTACCGAAGCCACCGCCGTGACTGCCGATGGCCGCATCACCGCCCAGGACCTGGGCCTGTGGAACGACGAACAGATCGAACCGCTGCAACGCATCACGCGCTTTATCAATGCCCAGGGCGCGGTGGCGGGCATTCAACTGGCCCACGCCGGGCGCAAAGCCAGCACGCACCGGCCATGGATCGGCAAGCACGGCAGCGTCAAGCCGGAAGATGGCGGCTGGGTGCCGGTGGGCCCTTCGCCGATTGCCTTCGATCCGCAGCACACTTCACCCAAGCAACTCGATGAAGGGCAGATCCAGCAAGTGATCGCTGACTTCGTCGCTGCCGCCAAGCGCGCGTTGACCGCCGGTTTCAAAGTGGCGGAAATCCATGCCGCCCATGGCTACCTGTTGCATCAATTTCTTTCGCCGCTGAGCAACCAGCGTCAGGACCAGTACGGCGGCTCGTTCGAAAACCGCATCCGCCTGGTGCTGCAAGTGACCACGGCGGTGCGTGAGGCCTGGCCGCAAGAGCTGCCGCTGTTTGTGCGGGTCTCGGCCACCGATTGGGTCGAGGACGGCTGGAACCCGGATGAAACCGTCGAACTGGCGCGCCGCCTGAAAGACCTGGGCGTCGACCTGATCGACGTCTCCTCGGGTGGCACCGCGGCCAATGCGGAAATTCCTACCGGGCCCGGCTACCAGACCCGCTTTGCCGAGCGTGTGCGCAAAGAGTCGGGAATCGCCACCGGCACCGTGGGCATGATTACCGAGCCCGCCCAGGCCGAGCACATCTTGCGTACCTGTCAGGCCGATATCATTTTCCTCGCCCGTGAACTGTTGCGTGACCCGTACTGGCCACTGCATGCCGACGATGACCTGGGCGGGCGCAAAGCGACCTGGCCGGCGCAGTATCAGCGGGCTACGCATCGCGACCAGCCGATTCATGAGTCGGACTTGCGGGATTAACCTTGCGTAGGAAAACGCCTGAAGCTAATGTCGAAACTATGACTCTATTACTGAACGCCTCGATTATTCCCACCCTCCAGGAGAGGGTGGGCTGACGCGTGCTGGAAAAGCATGAAAAACCCGCCCTTGATCCGGCGGGTTTTTTATTGCCCGCCGATCACCGGCCAAGCCCTGCGACACAAGGAGAAGCTCATGTTGCACCTGATCTGCGGCAAAATCGCATCCGGTAAATCGACCCTGACCCAGCAGTTGTCGCAAGCCCCACAGACGGTATTGATCAGCGAGGATGAGTGGCTGTCACGCCTTTATCCCGGACAGATCCAGGCTCTGGGCGACTACGTGCGCTGCACCGGCCACCTGCGCGATGCGTTGACGGCCCATATCATCTCGTTGCTCAAAGCCGGCGTCTCGGTGGTGCTGGATTTTCCCGCCAACACCCTGGCCAGCCGCCGCTGGATGCGCTCATTGTTCGAAGGCGCAGGCGCTGACCATCAATTGCACTACCTGGATGTGCCGGACGAGGTCTGCAAGGCACGCCTGCGTGCGCGCAACGCGGAGGGTACCCACGCGTTCGAAACCAGTGACGCCCAGTTCGACTTGATCACCGGCTATTTCGAAGCACCGACACCTGCGGAAGGCTTCAACCTTGTTCACCATCAACCCTTGGAAGCACAGCATGTTGATCAAGTGTGACCTGACCGAAAAGGACCTGCCGTTGCTGGCGCTGATTGACCGTACCGAACGGATCGATGCGTGCTATCGCGTGGAGCACGGGGAGTTGCTGCTGTACCCCGAGCACCACGACATGCGCGGCTGGCCCGAAGGCGAAGCCGAGCAGGATGCCGTGGCCTTGCAGGCGTGCCTGAAGCGCGGCGGGTGGCTGCACGGTGTGTTTGACGATGCAAAGCTGCTGGCGGCCGTGGTAGTGGACAACCGGGTTATCCTCAACCAGGGCCTGCGTATGCGTCAGCTCAAATTCCTGCATGTGAGCCATGGGGCCCGTGGCCTGGGCCTGGGTGGCCAGCTGTTTGCCCTGGCCTGTGAACACGCCCGTGCAGCCGGGGCCGAGGCGTTGTACGTATCGGCCACGGAATCGCGCAATACGGTGGAGTTCTATCTGCGGCTCGGCTGCCGGTTGCTCAAGCAGCCGGATCCCGAGCTGTTTCAACAGGAGCCGCACGACATCCACCTGTACCGGCCGCTTGTGGGATAACGCTGTAGGTCATTGCCCTGCAAGCGTTTTTTTAAGTGATTACTCTAAAAAAGTCCCACGCCCTGCAAGATAGTTTCTACGCTTAAGGTAAGCATGATTTCTGGCCCAGGAAATCAGCTTGTTGATCCTCGCAGGTCGCATCGCGGGATGGGGTTATGGGCAACCAGGAGCAGTTGATTGATACGAGGAGACAGTCCATGGCCAAGTCTTATGGTGTAGCGGGGGTGTTGTCGTCTTTTCTGGCCCGCAGGATGTCGCTGCGCAGCCGGCGCCTGAGTTCGGACGAAGAGCAATTGCTGGAACAGTACCGCGCCCTGACCGAGAGTGATCAGGTGGCGATGCGGTACTTGATCGGGGCGATGAAGAGTATTTCGCGGTTCTGAAGATCCCGAAGGGGCGTTCCCACGCGAGCGTGGGAACGTTCGGTATCAGGTGTACTTGCGCTTGTCTGGTGCAGGTGGGAAGTATTGGTACAGCCAGGTTTCGCTCAAGGTGCGGTCCTGGGTGCGGATGAACAGCCGCAGTTCAACCGGCTCGACGCTGTCGCTGGTCGGGTACCAGTCAAACAGAATTCGATAGCCCTTGATGGCATCCAGTACCAACACGCTGAAGTCTTTGACCTCACCATGGGAGCAGGTCACCACCGGCTCGATCCCGGTGCCTTCAGGCAGACGATCCAGCCCGCCGCCGTTGAAGTCCACGGCAAAACGCCGCGCCCAGACTTCGGGGTAGTGCTCGCCCGGCGCCCAACCTTCGGTGAAACCGCCCATGCCCGAACGGGTGGCATTGACCTGCGCCAGTGGCGTGCTGACCGGCGGCAGGGCGCTCCAGTAGAGCTTGTAGCCGTAGTTCAGGGATTCGCCGGCAGCGACGGGCTTCTTCGGGGTCCAGAAGGCCACGATGTTGTCCAGGGTCTCGCCGGTTGTAGGAATTTCCAGCAGATCGATAGAGCCTTCGCCCCACGCGGTTGTAGGTTCTACCCACAGGCTTGGGCGTTTGCTGTACCAGTCCACCGTGTCCTGATAGCTGGCGAACTCATGATCGGTCTGCACCAGGCCGAAGCCTTTCGGGTCGGTGTCGGCAAACGCGTTGAATTGCAGGGTAGCCGGGTTGTTCAGCGGGCGGCAGATCCACTCGCCATTGCCGCGCCACATGGCCAGGCGATCCGAGTCGTGGATTTGCGGGTGAATGGTGTCGCACATCCGCCGCTCAACGGTGCCGCAGCTGAACATGCTGGTCATCGGTGCGATGCCCAGTTGCTCGATGGCGGTACGCGCATTGATATGGGCGTCGATGGCCATTACCACCTGGTTGGCCTGGCAGTCGATATCGAAGCGATAGGCACCAGTGGCGCTCGGCGAATCCAGCAGGGCGTAGACCACGAAGCGGGTGCTGTCCTTGTCCGGGGTTTCGAACCAGAACTTGGTGAAGTCCGGGAATTCCTCGCGCTTTTTCGCGTAGGTGTCGATGGCCAGGCCGCGTGCGGAAAGGCCGTACTGGCCGGTGGAATCCACCGCACGGAAGTAGCTGGCGCCGAGGAAGGACAGCACGTCGTGGCGGTCCAGTTCCGGGGCCTTGAACAGCTTGAAGCCGGAGAAACCCAGGTCGCCGGTCAACTGCTTGGTGTCTACCGTGGTTTTTTCATAGTTGAACAGCGAAGGGCGGAAGTGCACCTCGCGGGCCTGGCGGGTTTTCGGGTCGACGCTGTACATGCGCACCGGCGTCTTGAAGCCCATGCCGACGTGGAAGAACTGCACGTCCAACTGGCCGTTCAATTCTTTCCACAGCGAATGCTTGCCGTCGTAGCCGATGGCGTTGAAATTCTGCGGGGTCATGGTCGCCAGGGTCGGCGGCAATACCTGCTTGGTGTCCTGGTAGCGATTGCTTGCCAACTGCTTGGCCTGGATCTTCAGGGCCTCGAAATCGAAGGCCTGGGCCTCGCCATCAGCGGCGCGGTTGCCCGCCCAGGCCTGGGCGGCCAGCAGGCCACTGGCCGACAGACCGGTGTAAGCCGCGATGGCCATGGACGCTTTGAGCAAATTCCTGCGGTGCATAAATACAACCTGTCGTGAACAATCCCGCGCCGTTCCTGGCACGTGCTGGATCAAGGAAAACGGTTCGGACATGCCTTCGGCCAAACGCAACGGACATTAAACAGATACCAAATAGCTTAAGCGGTTCGGTGCGCAAGGAAAAATGATTGATGGCGGGTTGATGGCGCTGCATATGAAACAAGACGTTTCTGTGGAAACCGTGTGGCGAGGGAGCTTGCTCCCGTTGGGGCGCGAAGCGACCCCAGCTCAGACTATCGAGATCCTTCAGGGATATCTCGATCGCCTGGTTTGGGGCTGCTGCGCACCCCAGCGGGAGCAAGCTCCCTCGCCACAATAATCTCTTCCTTCAGGAATGCCGGGATCAGCCCACTTCGCCTACTGCTCGATATGCCTCATCAATCGCCGCATGGGCATAAGCGCTCCACGCGGCATCCGAGTTGGCGATGCTCACATGTCCCACCGGCTGGCGCGCCAGGTCCTTCAGTTTTTCGCTTTCATCGGCATCGTCAAACAAGCTGTTGGAGAAGGTCGCATAGCCGTGTGACCAACGGTTGACAGTGATCGCCAGAATGTCGGTCTGGTGGTTGAAACCGCCCGGGCCGAGCATGCGCTGCAGCTGATCCCGCAGTTGCGCTTCCAGTTGTTCAAATGTCTGCCCATACAACTTGCCCCGCCCGGCGCGGGCCTGGTCGCGGCCGTTCATGCCGCTGTTGGGGCTGGTGGGCACGTACACCATGTGCAAACCAATCGGCTGCGTCGGGTCGCGCGGGTGCTCGTAGCCGCCCATGCTCACCGGGTAATCCAGCTTGATTCGGCTGTAAGGCTGGGTCGCTGCATAAATCTCGTGCACCCCCAGCTTCTGGAACGAGGTCCAGTTGCGCACCACCACTTTGGTGTAGACCAGCGGGTACTTCACGTTCTGGCTCAGGGCCTGGGCTTGTTCTGCCGGCAGATCGCGCAGCAGGTACGGGATCATCATGTTGTAGCAGGCCAGGATGCAGCGTTTGCCGCGTACCTGTGCGAGTTGGCCGCCACGGCTGTAGCCGATGTGCACACCGTCACCGACGTTACGCACACTGACCGCAGTGCTGTTCAAACGCACCCGCACCGGCGTCCTGGGCTGATCAAGCCTGGCGTAGTCAAACGGCGCCAGCACGATGTCATCCATGGTGTGCCCCGGTGCCACTGCCGGAATCAGGCTGCGCACCAGCAAGCGTGCCAGCGAGGCGTTGCCGTCGGGGAAGTGGTAGATGTAGGGTTCTTCCATTTCTGCGGCGGCTTCTTCGCTGATCGGTGCCAGGTTCATTCCGCCGAAGCCAGGGAAACCCACACTGTAGGCATCAGCCGACGCCACCGCGTCGATACTCAAGGCCATGAAGTCGTTGGTGCGGCTTTGGAAGTACTTCACCGCGCCTTCCGAGAGTCCTACGTTCTTGAGCAGGAAATCGCGGTAGCTGGTGGCCGCGAGGTACTCGGCCTTTTCCTCGGCAGTCTTGCCCGGCAGGTAATCCTTGGGCGCGACGTGCAAGGCAATCAGCGCCTGACGGTCGGTTTCCGGCAGCGGGAAATCATTGATGAAGTCGCTGATGGAGCGCGCATGCAACTGGTCCGGGGCGATGTCGTCGGCGACCATCGGCGTCGGGTCGCCGGTCACCAGTTTGTCTTCGCCAAAGTTTTCCTTGTCGAAGAACACCCCGCGGGACAAACCCAGGCCCGGGTAGAACTGGCGGTCGAAGGCGGTCTCGAAGCGCTTGATGTTCACCCCGAGTTTTTTCAACAGCCCGTTTACTTCCTTGCTGTAAAGATGATTCGGTGACTGGAACGCTTCGCTGCCGCCGTAGCCGATGATCAGCCGGCCACCGGCCTGGAACTCATTGCGCTTGGCATGGCCGCCGAAGTCGTCGTGGTTCTCCAGGATCAGGATCTTCGCCTTCGGGTGCTTCTCACGGTAGAACCACGCCGCCGACAAACCGCTCAAGCCACCGCCGACCACCACCAGGTCGTAGTCTTCGGTGATCGGCAGTTTATCGGTGTCGAAGGCCTTCTTTTCCCAGCCCATCTGGTGGGCAACTTCGAATGAGCCGACATGGCTGCCGCGCAAGCCGGTGAGGGCGGGCGGGTAGTAGCGGCCATCGGGAGCGGCCTGGAGGATTTGCAGCGGGGTCATACCGGCGGCAATCGTGATAGCGACGCCGTTGAGGAAGTCGCGGCGGGTGATGTCCATGGGAACCTGCGAATTATTTATTGTTATTAGGAGAGCCCCTGTGGGAGCGGGCCGTTGTGGCGAGGGAGCTTGCTTCCGCTGG
>NZ_JACARS010000103.1:102711-111972 GCF_013386485.1 Pseudomonas sp. P7758
CCCAGGATTTTGGGGCCGCTACGCAGCCCAGCGGGAGCAAGCTCCCTCGCCACAGTGAGCTCGCTTCGACAGGGGTAAAGGGTCAGTGCTTGAACATCACATGGCGAACCGTGGTGTAGTCCTCCAGGCCGTACATGGACATGTCCTTGCCGTAGCCGGACAGTTTCTGACCGCCATGGGGCATTTCGCTGACCAGCATGAAGTGGGTATTCACCCAAGTGCAGCCGTACTGCAACCGTGCAGCCAGGCGATGGGCGCGGCCGACATCGGCGGTCCACACGGAAGAGGCCAGGCCGTAGTCCGAATCGTTGGCCCAGGCCAATACCTGGGCCTCGTCGTTGAATTTGGTTACCGACACTACTGGCCCGAACACTTCGCGGCGCACGATTTCATCGTCCTGCTGCGCGTCGGCCAACACCGTCGGCTCAAAGAAGAACCCGTTGCCTTCCACCGCCTTGCCACCCGTGATCAGGCGGATATGGGATTGCGCCACGGCACGCTCCACAAACCCGGCCACACGGTCACGGTGCTGTGCGGTGATCAGCGGGCCCAGCTCGGTGGCCGGGTCATCCTGCAAACCGTATTTGATGCTGGCAACCGCCGCGCCGAGCTTCTCGACGAACGCGTCGTAGATATCGGCCTGTGCATAAATCCGGCACGCAGCGGTGCAATCCTGCCCGGCGTTGTAGAAGCCGAAGGTGCGAATGCCTTCCACCGCCGCGTCGATATCGGCGTCGTTGAAGATGATCACCGGCGCCTTGCCGCCCAGTTCCATGTGCATGCGTTTGACGCTGTCGGCAGTGCTGGAAATGATATTGGCCCCGGTGGCAATCGAACCGGTCAGCGACACCATGCGCACTTTCGGGTGATTCACCAGCGGGCTGCCCACGGTTGGCCCACGGCCAAACACCAGGTTGAGTACACCGGCCGGGAAAATTTCAGCGGCCAGTTCCACCAGGCGCAGCGCGGTCAGCGGAGTTTGTTCCGAAGGCTTGAGCACCACGGTATTACCGGCGGCCAGGGCCGGGGCGATTTTCCAGGCGACCATCATCAGCGGGTAGTTCCACGGCGCGATGGAGGCAATTACGCCCACCGGGTCACGGCGGATCATCGAGGTGTGGCCCGGCAGGTACTCGCCGCCGGCCGAACCGCTCATGCAGCGGCTGGCGCCGGCGAAGAAGCGGAACACATCGGCCACCGCCGGGATCTCATCATTCAGCGCGGCGCTGTAGGGTTTGCCGCAGTTGTCCGACTCAAGCTTGGCCAGCTCTGCGCCGTGGGCTTCGATGGCGTCGGCGAGTTTGAGCAGCAGCAGCGAGCGATCCTTCGGTGGCGTTTGCGACCAGCCTTCAAAAGCGCTGTCGGCAGCACGCACGGCGGCGTCGACCTGGGCTTCGCTGGCTTCCTTGATTTCCACCAGTACCCGACCCAACGCCGGGTTGAACACCGGCTGCGCCGGGCCTTCGCCTTCGACCAGATGGCCGTTGATCAGCAGTTTGGTTTGCATGGTTCAGTCCTCTTAAAGCTGCATCGTTTCCCCTGCCGAAACCGGTTCAAGTATGGGAGCGAGCAAGCCCGCTCCCACATTTGAATCTCATTCCTTCAGTGGCAATGTGTTGTCAGTTATTTACCGCCACTACCGGCCACGCTTTCGCCGCCGCGGGTCAGGTAATAGGCACCCAGGATCGGGAACATCGTCACGATCATCACCAGCATCGCCACCACGTTGGTCACCGGCACATCCCGTGGCCGGCTCAACTGGTTGAGCAGCCACAGCGGCAAGGTGTGCTCGTGGCCGGCGGTGAAGGTGGTGACGATGATTTCGTCGAACGACAGCGCGAACGCCAGCATGCCGCCGGCCAGCAACGCCGAGCCGAGGTTGGGCATGATGATGTAGCGGAAGGTCTGCCAGCCGTCGGCGCCCAGGTCCATCGAGGCTTCGATCAGGCTGTGGGAGGTGCGGCGCAGGCGGGCGATCACGTTGTTGTAGACGATCACCACGCAGAAGGTCGCGTGGCCGACGATGATGGTGAACATCCCCGGCTCAATCCCCAGGGTCTTGAAGGTCGCCAGCAACGCGATGCCGGTGATGATCCCCGGCAGTGCAATCGGCAGGATCAGCATCAGCGAGATGCCTTGCTTGCCGAAGAACTCCCGGCGATACAACGCCGCCGAGGCCAGGGTGCCGAGCACCATCGCAATCAGCGTGGCGATGGCCGCGATTTGCAGCGACAGCTTGATCGCTTCCAATACGTCCGGCCGCGAGAAGGCCACGCTGAACCACTTCAGGGTGAAGCCCTGGGGTGGAAAGCTGAACGCCGCCTCTTCGGTGTTGAAGGCGTAGAGGAAGATGATCAGGATCGGGAAGTGCAGGAAAACCAACCCGCCCCAGGCCGCGATTTTTAGACTGAGTGAGGCTTTTTCAGAGTGCATCGAAGGCCCCCAGACGTTTGACGATGGACAGGTAAACCGCGATCAGCACGATCGGCACCAGAGTGAACGCCGCGGCCATGGGCATGTTGCCGATAGCGCCTTGTTGCGCGTACACCATGCCGCCGACGAAGTAACCCGGCGGGCCCACCAGTTGCGGCACGATGAAGTCGCCCAGGGTCAGCGAGAACGTAAAGATCGAACCCGCCGCGATCCCCGGCACCGACAGCGGCAGAATCACCTGCATGAAGGTCTGGCGCGGCTTGGCGCCGAGGTCTGCCGAGGCCTGCAGCAACGATGGCGGCAAACGCTCCAGCGAGGCCTGGATCGGCAGAATCATGAACGGCAGCCAGATGTACACAAACACCATGAACCGCCCCAGGTGCGAGGTGCTCAAGGTGCTGCCGCCCACGCCGGGAATGCCCATGATGAATTGCAGCGCCGGCTCCAGGCCCAGGTGCTGCACGAACCACTGCGCCACGCCGCCCTTGGCCAGCAGCAGGGTCCAGGCGTAGGCCTTGACGATGTAGCTGGCCCACATCGGCATCATCACCGCGATGTAGAAAAACGCCTTGGTCTTGCCGGTGGTGTAGCGCGCCATGTAGTAGGCGATCGGGAACGCGACGATGGCACTGGCGATGGACACCACCACCGCCATGCTCAAGGTGCGCACGATGATGTCGAAGTTCGACGGCTGGAACAGCGCGGCGAAGTTGGCCAGGGTCAGGTCCGGGGTGACCGCCATGGTGAAGTCATCGAACGTATAGAAGCCTTGCCACAGCAAGGTCAGCAGCGAACCCAAATAGATCGCGCCGAACCAGATCAGCGGCGGCACCAGCAGCAGCGACAGGTACAGGTTGGGCTTCTTGTACAGCAGGTTGGAAAACCTGCGCATCGGGGGTTGGGACAGGGCCAGGCTCATGTCACACCTCGCCTGCGATGTCGGTCAACGGCGTCATGGCTTCCCGCGCCCAGCGCGCGGTGATGGACTGGCCGACTTGATGCCCGGCGGTGGTGTCCAGCCATTGGTTGTTGGCCTGGCTGATGTTCAGGGCCTGGCCGTTTTCCAGTTTCAGTTCGTAGCGGGTGGCGCTGCCCTGGTACTGGATGTCATGCAGCAGGCCGCTGACTTCCACCTCGCCGCTGCCCAGCGGGCCTTCGGCGAAACGCACGTGTTCCGGGCGGATCGAGAACGGCTGCGGGTTACCGCTCAAGCGTTGCGCCAATTCGCCGCGAATCACGTTGGAGGTGCCGACGAATTCCGCGACGAAGGTGGTGGCGGGCTTCATGTACAGGTTGCGCGGGGTGTCGACCTGTTCGATGCGGCCCTTGTTGAATACGGCCACACGGTCGGACATCGACAGTGCTTCGGTCTGGTCGTGGGTGACGAAGATGAAGGTGATGCCAAGTTGGCGTTGCAGTTTCTTCAGCTCGCTTTGCATCTGTTCGCGCAGCTTCAGGTCGAGAGCGCCGAGGGGCTCATCCAGCAGCAATACGCGCGGACGATTGACCAGTGCGCGGGCCAGGGCCACACGTTGACGCTGGCCGCCGGAGAGTTGCACCGGCTTGCGGTCGCCGTAACCGCCGAGGGCGACCATGCCCAGCGCTTCTTCGGCGCGGTTGAGGCGTTCGGTCTTGCCCACGCCTTTGACTTTCAGGCCGTAGGCCACGTTGTCCCGCACGTTCATGTGGGGGAACAGCGCGTAATCCTGGAACACAGTGTTCACGTCGCGCTGATACGGCGGCAAGCCGGCGGCTTCCTCACCGTGGATGCGGATGGAGCCGGCACTGGGTTGCTCGAACCCGGCGATCAGGCGCAGGCACGTGGTTTTGCCCGAGCCGGAAGGGCCGAGCATGGAAAAGAACTCGCCGTCCTGGATATCGATGGAAACCCGGTCAACGGCTTTCACTTCGCCGAACTGACGGGAAACGTGGGTGAATTGGACTGCAAGCGTCATGGTGCGGTGCTCCAAAAAGGCGCGTCTTGTAAAAATTAAATCGGAGGTAGAGGTGATCGTTCCCACGCTCTGCGTGGGAATGCAGCGCTGGACGCTCCGCGTCCGCCCTTAAAGTCGTGACGCGGAGCGTCACAGGAGGCATTCCCACGCGGAGCGTGGGAACGATCAACTAGGGAGTGCTTAGCGCCCGCCCATGATCGCGATGTAATCCTGGGTCCAGCGGCTGTACGGCACGAACTTGCCGCCTTCAGCCTGCGGGGTTTTCCAGAAGGCGATCTTCTCGAACTGGTCGAAACCGTTGGTCTTGCAACCCTCGGCGCCCAGCAGTTCGCTTTCCTTGCACGCCGCGGGAACCGCCGGCAACGAACCGAACCACGAGGCCACATCACCCTGGACCTTCGGCTGCAGCGACCAGTCCATCCACTTGTAGGCGCAGTTCGGGTGCTTGGCATCGGTGTGCAGCATGGTGGTATCCGCCCAGCCGGTGGCGCCTTCCTTCGGAATGGTCGAGGCAATCGGCTGTTTCTCGTTCACCAGGCCGTTGACCTGATACGGCCATGCGCTGGAGGCCACCACGCCTTCGTTCTTGAAGTCGCTCATTTGCACGGTGGTGTCATGCCAGTAGCGGTGGATCAACGGCTGCTGGGCGCGCAACAGGTCGAGCACGGCCTTGTACTGGGTTTCGGTCAGCTCGTACGGGCTCTGGATGCCCAGTTCCGGCTTGGTGGCCTTGAGGTACAGCGCCGCATCGGCGATGTAGATCGGGCCGTCATAGGCCTGCACGCGGCCTTTGTTCGGCTTGCCGTCCGGCAGGTTCTGCGCATCGAACACTACGTTCCAGCTGGTGGGCGCGGTCTTGAACACGTTGGTGTTGTACATCAACACGTTCGGGCCCCACTGGTACGGCGTGCCGTACGTTTGCTGGCCGACCACGTACCACGGCGCATCTTTCAGGCGCGGGTCGATGTTCTTCCAGTTGGGAATCAGCGAGGTGTTGATCGGCTGTACGCGCTTGCCGACGATCAACCGCAGCGAGGCATCGCCCGACGCGGTGACCAGGTCGTAGCCGCCCTTGGCCATCAAGCTCACCATCTCGTCGGAGGTGGCGGCGGTCTTGACGTTGACCTTGCAGCCGGTCTCTTTCTCGAAACCGGTGACCCAGTCGTAGTTCTTGTCGCTTTCGCCACGTTCGATATAGCCGGGCCAGGCGACGATATCCAACTGGCCTTCACCGGCACCCACCGCCTTCAGCGGTTCGGCGGCCTGGATGCTGACACTGGCCAGCAGCGCGGTGGTCAGGGCACTGAGCAGTGCGGTCTTGTGCGCAGACATGGGGGTTCCCTCTTCTTTAATTATGGTCGGGGCAGTTTTTGCAGCAGGTGGTGCGTGAGCGTAGTTGTTGTTTTAAAGATGCTGGCCGTGGCGCGCCATGATGTGCCGCACCACGCTGTAGTCCTGTAGCGAATCGCTGGACAGATCTTTGCCATAC
This sequence comes from Pseudomonas sp. P7758, assembly GCF_013386485.1. NCBI lineage: Bacteria > Pseudomonadati > Pseudomonadota > Gammaproteobacteria > Pseudomonadales > Pseudomonadaceae > Pseudomonas > Pseudomonas sp. P7758. The sequence continues at coordinate 108,589 of NZ_JACARS010000103.1, forward strand.
CCCGAGCGCTTCAAGCCGCCGTGGGGCATTTCGCTGACCAGCATGAAATGACTGTTGATCCAGGTGCAGCCGTATTGCAGGCGCGACGCCACTTGCATCGCCTTGTCCAGATTCTGGGTCCACACGGAGGAGGCCAGGCCGTATTCCGAGTCGTTGGCCCAGTCCACCGCCTGTTCCAGCTCGTCGAAGCGGGTCACGGTGACCACCGGGCCGAACACTTCGCGCTGCACGATTTCATCATTCTGTTTACAACCGGCCAGCAAGGTTGGCTGGTAGAAGAAGCCAGCACCGGAATGCACGGCGGCGCCGGTGATGCGTTCGATATGCGGCTGGCCGAGGGCGCGTTCGACAAAACTGGCGACGCGGTCGCGCTGGCGGGTGCTGATCAGCGGGCCGAGTTCGTTGTCGGCATCGCGCTTGCCGGCAAACCGCAGGCTGCTGACGGCGGCGCCGAGCTCGGCCACCAATTTGTCGTGGATGCCGGCCTGGGCGTAGATGCGGCACGCGGCGGTGCAGTCCTGGCCGGCGTTGTAGTAACCGTAGGCGCGCACGCCTTCGACCACGGCTTGCAGGTCGGCGTCGTTGCACACGATCACCGGGGCCTTGCCGCCCAGCTCCAGGTGCGTGCGCTTGAGTGTCTTGGAGGCGGCCTGGAGGATCTTCTGCCCGGTGACGATATCGCCGGTCAACGAGACCATGCGCACCTTCGGGTGGCTGACCAAATGGCTGCCGACCCCTTCGCCGCCGCCACACAGGATGTTGATCACCCCGCGCGGCAACAACTGGCTCAGTACGGGCGCCAGGGCCAGGATCGACAGCGGGGTATGTTCCGACGGCTTGAACACCAGGGTATTACCGGCCGCCAGGGCCGGGGCGATTTTCCAGGCGGCCATCATCAGCGGGTAATTCCACGGCGCAATGGAGGCCACCACGCCAATCGGATCGCGACGCACCATGCTGGTGTAGCCCGGCAGGTATTCACCGCTCAGTTGCCCGGTCTGGCAGCGCACGGCGCCGGCGAAGAAACGGAACACATCGACGGTCGCGCTCAAATCGTCCTGGCGTGCCAGGTGCAGCGGCTTGCCGCAATTCAGCGATTCCAGGCGGGCGAGGTAGTCGGCTTGTTTTTCGATTGTCTCGGCGATGCCCAGGAGGATGTTCGAACGCTGCTGGGGCGTGGTCCGCGACCAACCGGCAAAGGCCCGGTGGGCGGCGAGGATTGCGGCTTCGACCTGCTCGGTACTGGCTTCGGCGATATGGGTGAGGATTTCACCGGTGGCCGGGTTGATGATCGGCTCGACAAACCCCTGGCCCGGGACCAGTTCGCCGTCGATCAGCAACGCAGTGAGCAGCGGTGTGGGCGCGCCAGACATTTTTCGCGATCTCTTTTCTTGTGTGGTCATGGCTGTTCTCGTGCGAGGCGCCTGACCTTCTCTTATGGGATGAGCAGAGACTAGAGGTCAGGCGCGAGGTCAACAAATACTAAATACTGAAAGCAGCATTCGATTAAATAGATGGCTTGCGTGGGTGGGGCTGTTCGCGGGCCACCGTCAGGAATGGGTCCACCAGTGCCGGGCGCGCCGTGCCCCGGCGCCAGGCCAGGCCCACGTCGAGGGTCTGGCTGAGGTCGGCAATCGGCCGGGCCTCGATAATGTCGCCTTCCAGGGACCAGGGGCGGTAGGTCATGTCCGGCTGGATCGACACGCCCAGGCCGGCGGCGACCAGGCTTCGCACGGCTTCCGTCGAGGCGGTGCGCAAGGTGACGCGGGGTTGCAGCCCGGCGCCGGTCCACATGCGTTGGGCGTTGTGGCCCATTTCGTCGACGTTCAGCTGAATCAGCGGCTCGCGCGCCACATCCGCCAGGTTGATGCTGTCGTGTTCCAGCAGCGGGTGCTGGGCGGGCAGCCATAAACGGTGGGGCGAGTGGGTGAGCACTTCGGTTTGCAGGGCGTGGCGGTCTTCGAGGTTGGAGAGGATCAGCACGCCGACGTCGATTTCACCGCTGACCAGCAGGTGTTCGATGTAGGGGCGTTCGTCCTCCATCACGCGGATTTCGACATTGGGGTAGGCGCGCTGGAAGCGGGTAAGCAAGTCCGCCAGGTAGTAGCCGGCGACCAGGCTGGTCACGCCGATGATCAACTGCCCGGCCACCTGGTCGGTGCTCTGTTGCAGGCTGCGCTTGGCGTTGTCGACGGTGGCGAGAATGAGGTGCGCCTGGCGCAGGAACTGGTGGCCCTGGTGGGTCAGGGTCATGCCCTTGGCGTGGCGGTTGAACAGGTTGACGCCGATTTCCTGTTCCAGTTGCTGGATCGCCAGGGTCAGGGTGGACTGGGAGATGAAGGCGGTCTGGGCAGCGGCGGAGATCGAGCCGGTCTCGGCCACGGCGATGAAGTGACGGATCTGACGCAAGGTCATCATGCTGGAATTACCAGTGGGGTGTTTTTATAGATTTGTTCGAGTGTATATCGTTTTAATTGAGGGGTAGGCGCGTTACATCTGGAAGCACTCTAGATCGGGGGTTTTTGGCACTTAGTTTTACGCTGGGGGCCTATTGGTCCTGTGAACTTGAGTTTCTGGAGGTTGTGAATGAATACCCGTGGATTGCTCGATCAACTGCTCAAATCCGGCCAGGACATGTTGCAGAACAAGGCTGGCGGGCAGCGCAAGTCAGATGACAAGGGGGCCCTTGGCGGACTGCTGGGTGGCGGCGGATTGGGTAGCTTGCTTGGCGGTGCCGGTGGTGGGGCCCTCGCGGCCGGCGCCATGGGTCTGTTGCTGGGCAACAAGAAAGCCCGCAAGTTTGGCGGCAAGGCGCTGACCTATGGCGGGTTGGCTGCTTTGGGGGTGATTGCCTACAAGGCCTACGGTAATTGGCAGGCGCAGCAGGCCAGTGCGCCTCAAGGGGAGCCGCAGACCATTGATCGGTTGCCGCCGGCCCAGGTCGAGCAGCACAGCCAGGGGATTTTGAAGGCGCTGGTGGCTGCGGCCAAGGCTGACGGGCATGTGGATGAGCGTGAGCGGGCGTTGATCGAAGGGGAGTTAGTGAAGCTGGATAACGATCGTGAGTTGCAGCAGTGGTTGCATGCCGAACTGAACAAGCCGCTGGATCCGGCAGATGTGGCTCGGGCTGCCAGTACTCCGGAGTTGGCTGCCGAGATGTATATCGCCAGTGTGATGTTGGTGGATGAGGAGAACTTCATGGAGAAGGCTTACCTCGATGAGTTGGCGCGGCAGCTTAAGTTGGAGCCTGGGTTGAAGGCTGAACTGGAGAAGCAGGTGCGGCAGGCTGAGGTGGTTTGATTGTGTACATATCCGTTTCTGCGGTAACGGCTACTTATGGTAAAAGCAAAGACCAGAACGAAAGCAGAGCCGCTTTTCTGTAGG
>NZ_JACARS010000104.1:0-33849 GCF_013386485.1 Pseudomonas sp. P7758
GGTACCCACGGTGGCGCCGATGCTGATGTCCGGGTACAGCGCGCCGGTGGCCACACCGATGCGCGCGGTGGCCGCCGCCAGTTGGCGTTCGGCCTGGCGCACGTCAGGGCGGCGCTTGAGCAGCGTGGCGCCATCGCCCACCGGCAACAACTGCGCGATGTGCGGCAGCTCGGCGCATTGGGCAGTGCCGGCCGGCAGTTGATCCAGCGGCCTGGCCAGCAACATCGACAGGCGGAACAGCCCGGCCTGGCGCAGTGCTTCATAGCGCGGCATTTCGGCGCGCAAGGATTTGTATTGGGTTTGCGAACGGGTGACCTGGGTTTCATCACCGCGCCCGGCATCCCGCAGGCGCTGGGTCAGGTGCGTGCTCTGGGCTTGCAGGTCGAGGGACTCGTTGGCGATCGCCAGCTCTTCGTTGGCCGCACACACCTGGGTGTAGGAGCGCACCACGTCCGCCACCAGGGTGATACGGGCGATATCGGACGCCGCCTGGGCCGCATCGGCAGTGGCCTGGGAGCTTTCAATGCCGCGCTGCAAGGTGCCGAACAAATCGAATTGATAGGAGGTGCTGATACTGGCGCTGCCGATATTCGCCACCGGGACTTTTTCCGTCAGCAAATAGGCCTCACCCGATTCTTGCAGGCGCTGGGCTTCGGCCTTGGCGCCGGCACTCCAGCCGCCGGCCGATTCGGCTTGCTGCACCTGATAGCGCGAGCGCTGCAAGTTGGCCGCAGCCACCCGCAGGTCGGTGTTGGAGGCCATGGCCTGCTCCACCAGCTTATCCAGGCGCGGGTCCTGGTAGAGCTTCCACCAGTCCGCCGGCACCGGCGCCGACACCACATTGCTGCCCTCCCCGGCCAACTGGCCCTGAAGGTCACCGCGGTTCACGGCCGCCTTGTCCGGCAGCTTGTAATCGGGCCCCACCACTTGGCAGGCCGACAGCAACAACCCCAGCCCGGCGGTTGCTAAAAGCCGTTTCATGGCTTGTTCTCCGACTTGGGTTGGTCGTCGATGATCGACACGGTGGCGGTGCGCCCGGCAATCATGCGGAAGTCTGCCGGCACATCGTCAAACGCAATGCGCACCGGAATCCGCTGGGCCAGGCGCACCCAGCTGAACGCCGGGTTGACGTTGGGCAGCAGGTTGGAGCCGCTGGTGCGGTCACGGTCTTCGATACCGGCGACGATGCTCTGCACATGCCCGCGCAGGCGAGCGTTGTCGCCGATCACGCGGATGTCGACGCTCTGGCCGACGTGAATGCCGTCGAGCTTGGTCTCTTCAAAGTAGCCGTCGATGTGGAACGAGTTGCTGTCCACCACCGACAACACCGGACGCCCGGCGGTCACGAACTCCTGGTTACGCGGCGCACGGTCGTTGATGTAGCCGTCCACCGGGCTGCGGATCACCGAGCGGTCCAGGTTGAGTTGCGCGGCATCCACCGCCACTTGCGACTCGGCCAGGGCCGATTGGGCACGGGCGACGCGGGACTGGCTTTCTTCCAGTTGCTCGCTGGCCACCAGGTTGCCGAGGCCACGGTTACGCTTGTTCTCGCGCACGGCCTGGGCCAGGGTTTCCTGACGGTCGGCCACGGCGGCCTGGGCCTGGCGCAGGGCCAGCTTGAAACGGTCCTGGTCGACGGAGAACAGCACCTGGCCGCGCACCACCAACTGGTTATCGCGCACGTCCACTTGCTGGATTAGCCCGGACACGTCCGGGGCGATCTGCACGATGTCGGCACGGATGTGGCCGTCACGGGTCCACGGCGCGAACATGTAGTACATCACCATGCGCCACACCACGACGCAGGCGAAGGTCACCACCAGTAACGTCAGGACTACACGGCCAATGGTCAAAAAAGGTTTTTTCATGTCATGAGGTATCGACTGAGTGAATCCACTGCGCCCAGCAACAGAGCGTAGAGACCCACATTGAACAATGCCCGGTGCCAGACCAGGCGATAGAAGTGGACGCGGGTCAACAGCCCGTGCACCACCAGGTACAACACATACGTAATGCCCATCAGCACCAGCAACGTGGGCAGGAACACCCCGCTGATATCCAGATCACCGATCATAAAGGCGCTCCATCGGGTAACGGCGCTTCCATCTCTGTGCCGCCAAGAAATTCCACGCCGGGCAACAGCGCCAGGCGCAAGCCGCTGAGGGCGTGCAACAAATGCAGGCGGGTTTCGTCCTCGCCTTGCAGGCCCTGGCCGTTGAGGGCGCGGCGGGTACGGTCGAGGGTCATCAGCAGACCGCTGGGGGCCGGCAGACGTTCACCGGCCTTGAGGCAGGCCTTGAAGTAACCGCCGACGCCTTCCACCACCTGGTTCAACAACACCCGCGGCACCCCGAGGATGCGCGGCGAGTACGCCAGCAGGTCCAGCAGGTTCAGCGCCACCCGCACTTCCCGCAGGGCGATGCCGGTGTCCTGGCCGGTCATGGCCAGGCGCGGCAGGTGTTGCATCAGGCGGTCGAGCATTTGCACGCCCATCTTGCGGTGTTCGGCCAGGGTCGCAGGCTCGGTCAGGGTGACGATGTCGCGCCAGCTGAAACGGGTCAGGCGCTTGGCCGCAAGCTCAGCGCCGAACGGCCGGGCAATCAGGGTCCAGACAAAGGCGAACAACAGGCCCACCGGGCCCGCCAGGTTGGAGTTGGCAAAGGCCAGGAAGTCCGCGTCGTAGGCACCCTGGATGCTGATGAACGACGAGGTGTTGACCAGCGTCAGCAGCATGCCGAGGTAGAAACGCGGCTGTACCGTCAGCGTGCCGATGCAGATAAAGGGCACCGAAAACGCCAGCACCAGCATCGGGAAATCGTGCAGGTTGGGCAGCACCAGAAACAGGTAGAGGCTGGCGAACAGCACCGACATCGCGGTCCAGAAAAAGAACCGGTAGATCTGCGGCGCCGGGTCGTCCATCGAGGCGAAGAAGCTGCAGGCCACCGCCGCGAGGATCACCGCGCTGCCACCGTCGGTCCAGCCCAGCAGGATCCACAACACCGAGGCGACGATGATCGCGGTGACGGTGGAAAACGCCGAGTAGAACATCAGGCCACGGTCGAGGAATGGCGTCAGCCGGCCCAGGCGCCAGTGGCGGTAAACTGCGCGCCAGCTGTCCTGGCTTTCGCACTGGATGGCGGCTTGCAGGCTGCGGCAGTCTTGCCACAAATCCACCCACTCGCCCAGGCGATACAGGGCGTTGGAGAACAGCAACTGATGGCGGTCATCCAGGGCGTCGGCATCGGGTTGCAGGGCTTCGATCTGGTCGCGCAGGACACGCCAGCGTTCGAGGGGCGCATCCTTTTGCGTGCTGGCCAGCCACTCGTTGGCGGCGGTCAGCAGCGGCGTGAAGCGCTCGAGCAATTCCGGCGCGCGGTGTTCCAGGGCGTACACAGCGTCGTCCAGTGCGTCGATCACCGGCAGCAGGTGGATCATCCGCCCGCGCAGCTCCTTTGTATTGCGCACCGTTTGCGGCCGGGAGCCCTCGTGGGGCAGTTGGCCGATCATCAATTCCAGGGTGTTGAAGGTAGCGACCATGCCGCCGCGCAGGGTGCTGATTTCCTCGGGTTGCACGTTGCGGCTGAGGAAGCGCTGGCTGTAGACCTGGGCGTCGGCAAACCACTTGCTCACCGAGTCATCGAACACCGGCGCCAGGCGTCGCGGCCAGAACATCGCCCCCACCACCGCCGCCACGGCGATGCCAAGGAAGATCTCTTCGGTCCGCGCTTCGGCCACATCCCACACCGCCAGCGGGTTATCCACCACCGGCAGGGCGATCAGCGGCAAGGTGTAGCCGGCCAGCATCAGCGCATAGCTGTTGGCGGTGCGCAGGTGCAGGGACAGGAACAGCAGAATCCCGGTCCACAGCGCGATCACCACCACCAACACGTAAGGCGTCTGCACAAACATCGGCACAAAAAACACCGCAGCGGCCGCGCCCATGAAGGTACCGACCGCCCGGTACAGCGCCTTGGAGCTGGTAGGGCCGACAAACGGGCTGGACACGATATACACCGTGGCCATCGCCCAATACGGACGCGGCATTTGCATCAGCATGGCGATGTACAACGCGATCATTGAAGCGGCGAATGTCCTTACGCCATAGAACCAATCCCTGGCCGGCGGCATGCCGGTAAAAAATCCGTTCAAGAACTCACAACCATGGGATGTTGATTGGCACCTTCGAAGGCCCGCAGTACACGCAAAGCAGCTTCCAGGTCATCGGGGTCGATTGTCGCCAGCACCTCGCGACGCAGGCGCACCAACTGTTCCTCCACCGCCTGCACCAGCTCGCGGCCACGCGCGGTGAGGCTCAAGGCCTTGGCGCGGCGGTCGTGGATGTCTTCGGTGCGGCACACATAGCCGGAACTGCACAGCTGATCCAACAGGCGCACCAGGGAAGGGCTTTCCATCCCGGCGGCCTGGGCTACCTTCACCTGGTGCACACCGTCGCCGAGGCGGCCGATCATCAGCAGCGGCACGGCGCAGGCTTCGGAGATGCCATAGCTGACGAGCGTGGTCTGGCAGATTTTGCGCCAGGTCCTGGCACCTACCACCATGCTGCTGCTGATGTTCATCTGGAGTTGTTCGAGGGTCTGGGACACTGGATTATTCGCATACAGTTAGTTTGCTAACTATCAATATGGTCGATGGATCCCAGGCCGTCAAGTTTTGATACAAATTTTGGGATGGGTGGTGGAGGCGCGAAGATGTGGATAAGTAAAGCGGGTTTCAAGCCCCACGCCCCTCTCTCAACCGCAAATTCAACTCATCCACCACCTCCGCCCAATCCGCGTCCTCCAGAATCTCCTCACGCAAAAACGCCCGCTGGGCCGGCGTCCAGAAAAACGCTTCCGCCAGATGCAATTCGGGCTTGAGTGGGGAGTGGACCGCGATGAACCGCTCGATGCTGACCGGGTCATCGGGCAAACCGAGCTGTTTGAACAACGATGGCAAGTTGTGGACTGGGGATTCCATGAGGCGTTCCTGGAGAGAGGGTTCACCTGAGTCTAGCCCCCCAGGCGAACATAAACCTCTCAGGTGTTGCGCGGATCAATCGCAGCCCTCACGGTGCACGCCCGCTGGCGCGTTACACAGCACGAACAGCCGGGCCCGCGCGCCGCCGCCGTCCTGTTGGCTGAGCTGACGCCATCCGGCCGGCAACGGGGCAAACTCATCCGGCGGCTCCGCGGCGCTGATCAGCCATACACGCTGGATCTCGGCGGGTAACGCCGACAAGCGATCAAGGTAGATGCGCCCGCCATCCTGGTCCACCAGGGTGCCAAAACCATAGGCATTAGGCCGGGTGGACTTGCCGGCGGCGGTCGGCGGTGTGAAAAGCTGCAACTGGGCGTCGGTCTCGTCGTAATAGACGTAGGGCAGGTACCACAGCATGTCGCTGATGACGATGCGGTCATCTTCCTGGTAGTTGCGATTGACGAACTCCACCACCACGTTGAATTGATCATGCTCATCGACGGTGGAGTTGGTTTTCACGCCCACCAGCTCGACCCCGACAAACAACACGAAGACTGCCGCCGCTGCGAGCGGCAGGCGCGGCGACAGACGGTCGACGGCCAACGCCACGATGATCGGCAAACTCATCGCGTAGGCGGTGAGATAACGCTCGATAAACACCGGGGAAATAAACGAAACCCCATAGACCAGCAGCACTGGCAGCATGAAAAAAAGCCCCAGCAGCCAGCCAAAGCGAAAGCGGCTTTGATCGCGCCAGGCAGTCACACCGACCAGCGCCATCAGCAATAACGGAAACACCACAAAGAGCGGTCGCCACAAGTGGTCGCCCGGGTCCTGAATGAGGAACTGCCACACCATCGACGGCACGGAATACAGGTTGACCGGGTCTTCCCAGCCAATATCACCGCCCACCTTGAGTTCTGCGGTGTGCTGCACCAGGCCCAGCAGATTCGGGAGCCAGGGCAAGTACAGCAACACAATGGCAATGTTGGCCAACCACCAGCCCGCGCGCGTGACCAGGCGCAAGCCGCCGGCCCGTGGCTGGCGCAGCAACAGCAGCCATGACCAATGCACCAGTACGCACAACGCGGTGAAATAGTGGGTGTAGAAGGCTGCCGTCATCAACAGCGCATAGGCCACCAGATAGCGCTTGCGCTCAGGCTGGCGGACCCAATACACCAATGCCAGGGTGGCGGCCAGCAGCCATACGCCCAGCAGCGAATACATCCGCACTTCCTGGCTGTAGCGCACTGCCGTGGGCAGCAACGCCAACAGAATCCCGGCCAGCACCGCCGCGCGACGGGTCGCGACCAGCCTTGTCAGCCAGATTCCCAGGCCGACTGCGACCACACCGGGGATCGCACTCATGCTGCGCAGGGAGAAAATGCTGTCGCCGAACACCTCGATCCAGCCGCGCAGCATGAAGAAATACAGCGGCGGATGAACGTCATGTGCGGCGTGAAACCACAGGTCTTCCAGGGAATACTCGGCGAGCAGCAGGCTTGAACCTTCATCGCCCCAGATGGCGGAGGCGGTCAGGCCATAGAAACGCATGGCCATGGCCAACGCCACCAGCGGTACCCACCACAACCGAGCCAGCCAGCCGGCATTCTCCCAAAGGCCAGGATTGAGCACGGGCAATGCCCCGGCCTTGTTGTCTTGTTCCGCCACAGAGCGTCGCACCTCTACTTCCTCACCCACTACTGAACCTGCGCTTGCGCGAACACCCGCCACTCTAGGTCAAAAGGCCTTGATTCGCCCGCTGTTTTGCATGGATTTGACCAACCATCCGCCAATCGGACAAATCTGAATTTTGCGCAGGACGTCTCCGACGCTTTCATCGGATCACGCTATGATTGCTGCCTTCCATGGATTCAGGATCAAGGACATTTCATGCGCATCGGTCTTCTGTCACCCCTGGCACTGGCATTGCTCGCCACCCTTCCCCTCCAGGCCCACGCCAGCGGCGATGACTCTTGCTACCCGGATTGGCGGGTGTCGCGCAACAGCCTGGACGTGTGCAGCAACCTGCCCTTCCTGAGCCCCGGCAATGACAGCCGGGTCAACCTGCGGCTGTTGCTGGCGGACAAAAACGTCATGCCGCTGGCGCCGAATGCCTTGGGCGAGCAGGACGTGTCCGAAGGATTTGGCCCGGTGCCCTTTCCGGTGTATCGGCTTATGCCGGCTGCGGATGAGCCCGACAACAAACCCGACGACTCGCGCACCGCCGAACTGGTTGCACTGCTCAGCCCGCTGGGCATCACCCGCGACGACGCCAAGACCGCCGGTGAAGCCTTCCTTTCCGGCGAAGGCAGCCGCTGCCGCAGCAACGCCGATGACAGCGCCGCCGCGTTTATCAGCCAGGTGGTGAAGGCCGATGTACCGCAGGCCGAGCGCCAGTTACTGGCCAAGCTGCGGCTGCAGATGCTCGGCAGTTGTTCCTCGGACGGCGTAGCGGCAGGCGAGGCCGACCAAATCAAATCGGCAGACGGCCAGGCATTGCTCACCTACCTGAAAGCCGCCGGGGACTTTTACAGCGGACGCTTCAGCGATGCGCAAAAAGGTTTTGCCGGGCTGACGAGCAGCTCGCTGCCCTGGCTGAAGGAAACAGCGCTGTACATGACCGCCCGCACCGCGCTGAACGACGCCCAGCAAAATGCCTTCGATGAATACGGCACGCCGTCGCTTGAGCATGTGGATAAGTCTGCCCTGCAACGGGCCGAAAGCGCTTTCGACGACTACCTGAAAACTTATCCACAGGGCGAATACGCCGCCTCCGCCCGTGGCCTGTTGCGCCGGGTGCACTGGCTGGCGCCCAACCCCGACAAACTGGCGGACGACTTTGCCTGGCAACTGACCCAGGCCACCGATGCCCAGCGCAACGTGTCGCTGGATGAACTGGTGCAGGAAGCCGACACCAAGCTGCTGACCAGCACCACGGCACCTGTGGGCAACCCGTTGATCCTGGCCCTCAACGACCTGATGTGGATGCGTGCCGGTGAGCCGCCGAAGCTCACGCGTGAAGCGCTCGATGCACAAAAAGCGGTGTTCGCGCAGGAGCCCGCGCTGTATGCCTACGTGCAGGCGGCGTTTGCCCTGAACGTCGAGCATCAGCCCGACCGTGCCTTGAAGCTGCTGCCGCAAGACGTGCCGTCGAATCTCGACTACTTCGCTTTCAGCCAACAGACCCTGCGTGGCCTCGCGCTGGAAGCCAAGGAAGACTGGAAAGCCGCCGAGGCGCTGTGGCTGCAACTGCTGCCGCTGGCCAGGCAACCGTTGCAACGTGACCAGCTGGAGCTGGCATTGGCGATGAACTACGAACGCAGCGGCCAGCTGGCCAAGGTATTCGCCGCCGATTCGCCGATCAGTGCCAAGCAGGTGCGCTATATCCTGCTGCGCAACGTCGCCGGTCCCGACCTGCTGCGCCAACAGCTTGCCCATGCCGAAGACCCGGTAGAGCGCCAGACTGCGCAATTCACGCTGCTCTATAAAGACCTGCTGCGCGGCCAGTTCGAGACCTTTGCCGAGGACCTCAAGCAACTGCCCGCCTCGGTTCCCGATGACAAGCTCGGCACCAGCCTGGGCTACGTCTACAGCGGCGGCCAGTCGTTGAGACTGTTCCAGTGGAACGGTGACAAGGCCGAGTCCGGCTACACCTGCCCGAGCATCGCGCAAATCGCCAGCACCTTGCAGGCCGATCCGAAAAACCCGCAGGGCCTGAACTGCCTGGGGGAATTCGTCCTGCGTAACGGCCTGGACGGCATGCCCCTGGAACAGGCGCGCTCCGCCGGCAGCCTGGGCAGCACTGCCTCGCCCTTCAAGGGTGAAACCTTCTCGCGACTGGAGGGCTACAAGCGGGTAATCGGTAATCCCAAGGCACCGCGAAACGACAAGGCCTACGCGCTGTTTCGTGCCATCAACTGCTACGGACCTTCGGGCTACAACAGTTGCGGCGGCGAAGACGTCGACAAGAACGTACGCAAAGGCTGGTTCCGCCAGTTGAAAACCGGGTTCGCCGACACCCAGTGGGGCAAGTCGCTGCAGTACTACTGGTAAGCCGTGAAGCGTTTCTGGCTCGCCCTGCTCCTGCTGGCAAGCCCGGCCTTCGGCGCGGTGGACGCCCGCGACCATGATGCATTCTGGCTGTGGAGCGGCGTCGCGCCGCAGCCGGTGCTCAAGCAGGCGAAAACCCTGTACATCCTCCAGGGCCAGATCAACTCGACCCGCCGCGCGCCCCGGCGTGGCGTGCAATTCATCGCCCAGGGCATGAGTGTGCCGCGCATCACCCAGGGTGAAATCTGGGTGGTGTACCGCGCCCACACCCTGCACTGGCCCGAGTCGGTGTACAGCCAGATGCTCGGCCAGGTGCAACGCTGGCGGGATGCGGGCAATCCGGTGGTGGGCATCCAGATCGACTTCGATGCGCGCACGCAATACCTCGACGAATACGCGGATTTTCTGCGCGACCTGCGCCAACGCTTGCCCAAGGATCTACGCCTGAGCATCACCGGGCTGATGGACTGGAGCAGCAACGCCGACCCGGCCGCCATCGCACAACTCAAGGGCGTGATTGATGAAGTGGTGGTGCAGACCTACCAGGGCCGCCACAGCATCCCGGACTACGCGGCGTATCTGCCACGCATGAACCGGTTGGGGGTGCCGTTCAAGATTGGGTTGATTCAGGGTGGAGAGTGGGAGGAGCCGGGGTATTTGAAGGGCAGTGAGTGGTTTCGAGGGTATGTGGTGTTTTTGCAGAATCCTTGAATGCCCACAGTCCCTGGACTGTGGGCACTGGTATTAACGCCCTGCCGTCTGTTCCGGATACACCGACTCCCAGCCCCCGCCCAATGCCTTGTACAACCCGACCATGGCCAGGGACACGCCGGTGGAGCTTTCCACCCACTGCTCCTGGGTCGCCAGCAACGCACTTTGCACGGTCAGTACGTTGACGAAATCCACCACGCCTTCGACGTATTGATGCTGCGCCGTGGCAAGGGCGATCTGGTTCTGCCGCACGGCTTCGGCAAGGCTGTCGCGCCGCAGTTGGCTGGCGTTGTAGCGGGTCAGTTGATCATCGATTTCATGCCAGGCCCGCAGCACGGTCTGCTGGTAGGCCAGGGCCGCTTCCTGTTGCTGGGCTTCGCGCAGATCGAGCATGCCTTGCAACCGGCCACCGTTGAAAATCGGCAAGCTCAGTTGCGGGCCGAAGGCGAATGCACGCGAACTCCACGAGCCGAAATCCGCCAGCTGCAACGCCTGGGAGCCCACGCTGCCAGACAGGGTGATGCGCGGGTAGAAGTCGCCCTTGGCCACACCAATGGAGGCGGTGGCCGCATGCAAGCGAGCTTCGGCCTGGCGGATATCCGGGCGGCGCTCGGCCAGTTGCGACGGCAGGCCGATGGCGACCTGGCGTTGGGTTTGCGGCACCGCAGCGTCCTTGGACAATTCGGCGTACAAGGCTTGTGGCGGTTCGCCCATCAGCAGGCTCAGGGCGTTGATCAACTGGTCCTGGCGTTGCTGCAAATCCGGCAGGCGCGCCTCGATGGCGGCCACTTGAGCAGCGGCTTCGGCTACGTCCAGGTCAGTGGCGACACCATCGGCCAGGCGCAGTTGCGAGAGCTTCAGGCTGTGGCGCGCCACCTCGAGGTTTTGCTCGGTGACGGCGCGGGTGTTTTGCACGCCGCGCAGCTGGATGTAGTCCTGGGCGGTTTCCGCCAGCACCGACAACAGCACCGCGCGGCGGTCGTTTTCGGCGACTTGCAGGGTGGCGTCGGCGGCTTCGGTTTCGCGTTTTACGCGGCCCCAGAAGTCCAGTTCCCAGGCGGCGGAGAAACCCATGTCCCACTGGTTGAACGCCGAGCGGCCGTTCTTGCCCGAGGCATCGCTCAAGCCATCGGCGCTGTTGCGCTGACGCAGGTAATCGCCGGTGGCGTTGACGGTCGGGTAGCGCTCGGCGGTGATCACCTGGCGCGCCGCGCGGCTTTGTTGCAGGCGGCTGCTGGCGAGTTTCAGGTCAAGGTTATCGGTCAGCGCGCGATGGGTAAGCGCGGTGAGCTGCGCGTCGTGGAACACTTCCCACCAGCGCTCTTCCAGCGGGTCGTTGACCGCGTGGCTGGCGGCTTGCCGGCCATGGGGCTCGGTCCATTGGCCGACGGGATTCAGCGGGCGCTGGAAGTCCGGGCCGACGGTGCAGGCACTCAGGGTGAGCAGGCTCAAGGTTAACCAGGCAAGGCGTCTCATTGCTGCGCCACCTCACGTTGCTGGGCGGCGGCGTGGGTGTCGACGCTGGCTTCCACCGACATGCCGACCCGCAGGCGCTCGGTCAACGCCTGGCCGGGCTCCAGGATGATTTTTACCGGAATACGCTGCACCACCTTGGTGAAGTTGCCGGTGGCGTTGTCGGGTTTGACCGAGGCAAATGTCACGCCGGTAGCTGGCGCCAGGCTTTCGAGGTGGCCCTTGAGCACTTCGCCGTCGAGGCTGTCGACCTTCACGTCCACCGTTTGGCCAGCGTGCATGTGGGATAACTGGGTCTCCTGGAAATTGGCCACCACGTAGGCCTCGGCCAGCGGTACCACGGCGAGGATCTTGCTGCCCGGCGTCACATAGGCGCCGACCCGCACCGCGCGCTCGCCGACCATGCCGTCCACCGGCGCAACGATGCGGGTGTACGACAGCTGATAGCTGGCCATTTCCAGTGCGGCCTGGGCACGTTTCAGGCCGCCCTCTGCCGCATCACGCTGGGCGCTGAGGATTTCCACCTGCTTGCGTTCAGCGGCCAGCACCGCCGTGGCATTCGCCAGGCGCGCGGTGGCCTGGTCAATACGCGTCTTGGCTTGCTGGGCGTTCTGTACGGTGCCGGCGCCTACACCCGCGAGGTGGTTGTAGCGGTTCAGTTCGTGTTCGGCAAACGCCACTTCGGCACGATCCGCCGCCACAGTCGCCTGGGCCTGGGCGATCACCGAGCTTTGGCGCTCCAGGGTTGCCGTGGCATTTTTCAGCTGCGCCTGGGCCACCAGCGTATCGGCATCGGCCGCCTGGGCAGCGGCGCGGAAGTCACGGTCATCGATCAGCGCCAGCAACTGCCCGGCCTTGACCCGCTGGTTGTCTTCCACCAGCACTTCCTTGATGAAGCCGGCCACACGCGGCGCCACCAGGGTGTAGTCAGCGGCGACGAAGGCGTCGTTGGTGCTCTGGCGTTTGCTGCCGAACACACCCGGCGCCAGCAGGTAAACCAGCACACCTACGGCAAACACGGTGATGACGGTTACAGCGATTTTGTCTTTGCGTTTCATAACAATCCCTTTGGCTCAGTGAGCAATCAAGTCGGCGCGCGGGGCGGATAAATCCGCGTCGGCATCCAGAAAATCAGCAGGATCAACGCCGCCGCGACACCGGCCATGACGTAGTAGAGATCCGAAGAGGTGAGCACCACGGCCTGCTCGTGCAGCCGATGGGCAAGGCCGGCGGCATCGCTGTCGGCCAGGGGCGAGTTGCCCAGGCTGTCCACCAGCATGGTCGAGTGGAAATGCAGGCGGTGTGTGGTCAGGGCATCGAGCACGCCGGTGGCGACCACGGCGGCCAAGCCTTTGACGGTGTTGAACCACGCCGAGGCGAAAGGCCCGTCCTGGGGCGTGATGCTGCCGGTGGAGAGCATCAGCAGCGGCAACACCGCCATCGGTTGCCCGAAGATCTGCAGCAGTTGCAGCACGTAGAAATCATCGCGAATCCATGCCGACGTGAGTTGCGCCCCGCCCACGCAGGACAGGATCAACATGCTCAAGCCAATGCCCAATACCCAGCGGCAATCGACCCAGCGCAAGTTGCACAACGCCGCCACCAACGGCAGTGCGATCAACTGCGGCAGCGCCATGATCAGCATCACCGGTGCAGTTTGCAGCGGGCGGTAGCCTTGGACCTGGGCCAGGTAGCTGGACGGAATTATGGTCACCGCCAGCAGCACGATCAGCACCCCGGCGAGCACAATCAGCGCGAACGACAGGTTGCGTAGCCCAAGCATCTGCAACTTGAAAAACGGCATCGGGTGCGACCACTCGTTGATCATGAACAGCACCAGCAACACCAGGCCGCCGATCAACAATGAGGTAATCAGCGGCGACTCGAACCAGTCCAGCCGATTGCCCTGCAACAGGCCGATCACCAGCATGCAGATCGCCGGGAACCCCAGCAGCAGACCACGCCAGTTGAACTGCTTGAAGCGCTCCAGGCGCAGCGGGTCCTGGGGCAAGCCGTAGGCCACGGCCGCCATGGCCAGCAGGCACGGCCCGACAATCTGCCAGAACGCCCATTGCCAGCCGACGTATTCGGTCCACATGGCCGCCAGCGGTGTGCCGAGGCTAGGGCCGAAAGTGGCCGTGAGGGCATAGCCGGCCAGGCCGTACAGCTTGACGTTGGCCGGCAGGAACCGCAGGGCCACGGTCATCAGCATCGGCGGCAAGGCGCCACCGGCCAGGCCTTGCACGGTGCGCAGGATCAGCAGGCTTTCGTAGTTCGGTGCGAACGGGCACAGCACGCCAAGCACGGTGAACAGGCCGATGGCGCAGAGAGTGAAACGGCGCAGAGAGAACGTCACCGAACACCAGGGTGCAAAGGCCATCGCCGAGACAGAGGTGGCGGTGTAGGCAGCCACCAGCCAGGTACTTTCGTCGAAGCCGATGTACATCGCACCACGAATATCGGCGAGAGCGACTTTGGTCACCATCTCGTTGAGGCCGGACACCAGTACCGCAAGCAATACGCCCACCAGGCCGATGATGATACGCGGGCCGAAAACGGGCGGGGTAATGGCGGTCGGTTTGGCTGCGGCCAGGGGTGCGGGAGCAGCGAGGGACGTCATGAACTACAACTCGGAATAGGAAATACCCGAGCAGTTTAATAAGGCTTAGACATGACAAAAAGTGACTTATCGGAAGCTTATAAGTGCACCAGACGCAATGATCAAAATGTAGGCGATCTCTGTGGGAGCCGGGCTTGCCCGCGATGGCATCACCTCGCTATGCCTGAAAAGCCGTGTCGCCCGCATCGCAGGCAAGCCAGCTCCCACATTGACCGGGCTCACTTGCGACTCACGTGGGCTGCGCTTCCTTCCACGTCGCCTCGCAGCATTCACGCATGGTCTCGCGCAGCCATCTATGGGCCGGGTCCTTGTCGAAACGCGGGTGCCAGGCTTGGGTCAGCACCAGGGTCGGCAGGGAAATTGGCAGGGTGAAGGCTCGCAACGGCAGCTTCAGGCGATTGGCGCTGTAGAGCGCTTCCTTGGGCACCGGCAGGATCAGGTCGGAGTCCGGCAGCATGAACATCGCGCCGTGAAACCCCGGGGCGATCATCGCGACTCGGCGTTCCAGGCCCTGGGCGTTCAGGGCGGTGTCGATGGGCCCCCGGGCAATGCCGCGGCGGGAGATGCTGATATGCGAATAGCTGGCAAACCGTTCGGCGGTGATTTCTCCATCGAACAACGGGTGCCCTTCCCGTGCCAGGCCGACGAAGGTGGTGGTGAACAGGTTCTGCACCTTCACTTCCGGGGTGATCGGCATGGTGTTGCCCACCCGCAGGTCGAGACGGCCTTCACGCAGGGCCTCGTCATCGGTGTCGCCTTCCGGCACGAAGCGCAGTTCGCACAGCGGTGCCATGCGTTCCATGGTGTCGAACAGCCGACCGCCATACACTCCGACAAAAAAGTCATTGGCCCGCACGCTGAAGCGCCGGCGCAGGGTGCGCAGGTCCACTTCGTCCGCCGAGCGGAACAGCAGCGCCGCCTGCTCCACCACGCTGCGCACCTGGCCTTGTAGCTCCAGGGCCTTGGGCGTCGGTACCAGGCCGCGACCGGCGCGCACCAGGATCGGATCGCCCACTGCCTCGCGGATGCGCGTGAGGGTGCGACTCATGGCGGCCGGGCTCAGGTTCATCCGCCGCGCGGCGCCTACCACACTGCCCTCGTCGAGCAAGGCGTCGAGGGCGACCAGCAGGTTCATGTCCGGTAATTGCATGCCAAGCACTCGTGATGGGTTATGAGTGAACTTGGCGCAATCGTAGCAGACTGTGGCGAGGGAGCTTGCTCCCGCTGGGCTGCGAAGCAGCCCCAAAATTTGCAATCGAGACTTTTCTGAAAGAACGCGGTGATGTTATTGGGGCCGCTTCGCGGCCCCGCGGGAGCAAGCTCCCTCGCCACAGGGTTGGTGTTTCAGTCCGGGTTGGTGTTTCAGTCAGCGTTGCATGCCCCAGCGCTTCACGGTGACCCGCTCCAGGGTGTCGAACACCAGGTTCTCCACCAGCAACCCGATCAGGATCACCACCGCCAGGCCGGCAAACACTTTGTCGGTGTACAGTTCGTTGCGGTTCTGGAAGATGTACCAACCCAAACCGCCTTTGCCGCTGGTAGCACCGAACACCAACTCGGCAGCGATCAGCGTGCGCCAGGCGAACGCCCAGCCGATTTTCAACCCGGCGAGAATCGACGGCAGCGCAGCCGGGATCAGGATGAACAACACGAAGCGCATACCCTTGAGGCCATAATTTCGACCGGCCATGCGCAGGGTTTCGGAGACACCGAGGAACCCTGAATAGGTGTTGAGCGCCAGCGCCCACAACACTGAATGCACCAGCACGAAGATCAGGCTGTTCTGCCCCAGGCCAAACCACAACAGCGCCAGCGGCAGCAGGGCAATCGCCGGCAACGGGTTGAACATCGATGTCAGGGTGCTCAGCAGGTCACGCCCCAGTTGGGTCGACACCGCAAGCGTGGTCAGGGCAAACGCCAGCACAATGCCGATCAGGTAACCCTTGATCAGCACCACCAGCGAGATGCTGACCTTGCTCAACAACTCGCCACTGGCCATGCCGTCGTAGAACGCGCTCAGTGTCTGCAGGAAGCTCGGCAGCAGCAGGTCATTGTTCTGATAACGGGCAGCCGCTTCCCAGAGGATCGCAAGCACGATCAGGATCAGGCTTTTACGCAGCCAGCCTTGTTGCCACAGGCGCTGGCGCCACGGCAACTCGCGCTCTACGCGAACACCGGGCAACGGTTCGAGAGTGATTTCATATTCCTGGCGCATGGTGCAAACCCTTCAATAAGCGATGCGGATATCGGCGAAACCCAGTTCGGTTTCCGCCTCGGGCGCTTCATCAAACAACAGCCGATGAATGCGCCGCGCCGAAGCCTGGAACTCCACACCGCCGAGGCTGTGCAGGTCGTATTGATGGCTGTGGATTTCCGCCCGCACCCGCCCCGGGTGCGGCGACAGCAACAGGATGCGGTTGCCCACCACCAGCGCTTCCTCGATGGAGTGGGTGACGAACAGCAGGGTGAAACGCACCTCTTCCCAGAGCAGCAATAGTTCTTCCTGCATCTTGCGCCGGGTCAGGGCGTCGAGGGCGGCGAAGGGTTCATCCATCAGCAGGATTTTCGGCTGCATGGCCAACGCCCGGGCGATTGCCACGCGGGCTTTCATGCCGCCGGACAGGGTGTGCGGGTAGGCATCGGCAAAGGCCGTAAGGCCGACTTTTTCCAGGTAGTAGAGCGCCCGCTCTTCGGCCTCGCGACGCTTGAGGGTTTTGGACGCCAGCAGCGGGAACATGACGTTCTGCTTGACGGTTTTCCACGGCGGCAGTTGGTCGAACTCCTGGAACACCACGATACGGTCCGGCCCTGGCTGCTCGACTTTTTGCCCGAGCAGACGGATCTCGCCCTCACACGGCTTGATAAAGCCGGCGATGGATTTCAACAGTGTGGATTTGCCGCAGCCCGAAGGCCCCAGCAATACAAAGCGGTCTGCCGGATCGATCGCGAAGCTGACCTGGTGAGTGGCCCGCACCACCCGTTCGGGCGTGCGGTATTCAAGGCTGACTTTATCCACCGAAAGCAGTGCTTCGGTGGTGGTCGGGTTGCTGGCCGTGTGGCCTTGCAAGGGCGCGTTCATGTCAGCTCCCTTGCAGCGGCTTGGCGTCCTGGAAGAAGTAATCCTTCCACGATTCGGGTTTGTTTTTGATCGCGCCGACGCGGTAGAGGAATTCCGCCAGCGGGTAGGTGTTTTTCGGTGTGACGCTGAATTCGAACTGCGGGTTTTCGATGATTTTCAGCAGCTCGGCGCGGTCGATCTTGGCCTTGGTCACGCGGATGTAGGTATCGGCGGCGGCGCCTTTGTCGTTCTGGGCGAACTGCGCCGCTTCGGTCAGTGCCTCGACGAACGCCTTGTAGGTTTTCGGGTTGTCGTTGCGGAATTTCTCGGTGGCGAACAGCACGGTCGGCGAGTTAGGCCCGAGGATGTCATAGGAGTTGAGCACCACATGCACGTTCGGGTTGGTCAGGGCCTGCTCCTGGAACGGCGGGTTGGAGAAGTGCCCGGTCAGCTCGGTGCCACCGGCAATCAGCGCAGCCGTGGCATCCGGGTGCGGGACGGCGACGGTGTACTTGTCGAGGCGATTGAATTCCTTGTCGCCCCATTGCTTGGCGGCAGCGTATTGCAGGAAACGCGACTGCACGGAAACGCCCACTGCCGGTACGGCAATGCGGTCTTTTTCAGTGAAGTCGGCAATGGTCTTGACCTTGGGATTGTTGCTCACCAGGTAGTAGGGGAAGTTGCCCAGGGAGGCGACGGCTTTCACGTTCTGCTTGCCGTGGGTGCGGTCCCAGATAGTCAGCAGCGGGCCAACGCCGGCCCCGGCGATGTCGATGGAACCGGAGAGCAGCGCATCATTGACGGCTGCGCCGCCGGACAATTGTGTCCAGTCGACCTTGATGTCGATGCCTTCCTGCTTGCCGTATTTTTCGATCAGGTTCTGGTCGCGCACCACGTTGAGCAACAGGTAGACGATGCCAAACTGCTCGGCGATGCGAATCTCGCCTTCGGCCTGGGCGGCGGCAGGCGCCACAAGACTGCCGGCCAGCAGGCTGACGCCCAGGCCGACCGTCGCGGCCAGGCGCGCAAATGGGGTTTTCTTGGACATGGTCATGCTCCGGGTCAGAAAGGCGCGTCGCCCTGGATGGTGGTGCGGTACAGCTTGCGCCGCAGGTGGCTGGGGCAGCCGGCCGCCAGGTGGATCAGCGAGCGGTTGTCCCAGAACACCATGTCGTGGGGCTGCCACTGATGGCGGTAGATGTTTTCCGGCAGCACGCTGTGGGCGTACAGCTGGGCAAGCAGGTCGCGGCTTTCGTCTTCCGGCAGGCCGACGATACGGGTGGTGAAGCCCTCGCTGACGAACAGCGCCTTGCGGCCGTTTTCCGGGTGGGTGCGCACAATCGGGTGTACCACTTCCGCCACTTGAGCGAGTTGCTCGGGCGTGAGGGTCGGGCGCCAATTGCCTTCGAATTTGGTTTCGCTGTAGCGTGCGGTGTAGGAATGCGCGGCGCTGCGGCCTTCGACCGCCTTGCGCAAGGGCTCGGGCAGGTTGTCCCAGGCTTTATGCATGTCGGCGAACAATGTGTCGCCACCCTCGGACGGCAGCTCCTGGGCATGGAGCATCGAGCCCAGGCTCGGCAGCTCCTTATAGGAGAGGTCCGAGTGCCAGAACTTGCCGGCGTCTCCCAGGCCGATGGATTGGCCGTTTTCGATGATGTTGGAGACGATCAGGATTTCCGGGTGGTTGGCCAGCAGGAATTGTTTGAGCACATGGATTTGCAGCACGCCGAAACGGCGGCTGAAGGCGATCTGTTGCTCGGGGGTGATACGTTGGTCGCGGAAGACCACGACGTGATGGTCCAGATGCGCGCGGTGAATGCGTGCGAAGTCCTGGTCGCTGACCGGGCGGGCCAGGTCCAGGCCTATGATTTCGGCGCCGACGCTGCCGGGAAATGGACGGATCTCGAAGGTTTGTGTGGTGTCGGTCGCTGTTGGAACAGTAGAGGTGGCAGACATGAGTTCACTCCCGTGCAGTCAGGAGAGTGACTTTATAGTCATAAGAACCGCATTTTAAATACCGTTAGTGAATATCGATATGCAGCAATACCGCTGTTGGCCCGACTCCCGGGAATAAAATGTGCACGACGGACCTTTAGCCTGTAAGACCTGACAAATGGGAGCTGTGGGCCCGAAGAACACGCTGTTGAGTCGCTTACAAGCCGAAACCTTGCCCGTTTGACAAGCTTGTGGACAATCTCTAGTGTGCATTGGATCCAATTAGCCACCTCACCTTGAAAAGGAGGATAGCGTAGTCGTGACGCAGAAGCCGAACCCTTTGAGCAGCATCCAGATCAGCGGGCCTATCCCCGCCCATCTCGCCCGCTCCGTGATTGAAGAAACATTGCGCAACGCCATCCTGGATGGCCGCTTGCCCTGTGGCACCGCCATGCGTCAACAGGAGCTGGCCAGCTTGTTCGGGGTCAGCCGGATGCCGGTGCGCGAGGCATTGCGTCAACTGGAAGCCCAATCGCTGCTGCATGTGGTCACCCACAAAGGCGCGGTGGTGGCGCCACTGATCGAGGACCACTCGGCGGAAACCTACGCCCTGCGCATACTCCTCGAATCCGAAGCGCTGCGCTTGTCGATTCCCCTGCTCACGCCCGATGACATCACCCAGGCTGGCGCCTTTATCGACGCGCTGGAACGGGAAAGCGACTACACCGAAATCGGCCGCCTCAACCGCCTGTTCCACATGGCGCTATATGGCAAGGCGGGCAATCAGCGGTTGCTCAAGCTGGTTGAACACGGCTTGAACGAAGAGGAACGTTTCCTGCGCTTCAACCTCGAGGCCATGGGCCTGGGCAAGACGTCCCAGGAAGATCACCGCGAACTGCTCGACCTCGTGGCGCAAAAGAAGGTCGACGAAAGCATCCTGACCCTGCGTAACCACCTTACCCGCGGCATGGAGGTGATTACGGGTTACCTCAAAACTCTTGAAGAGACTGAACAGAACGCTGCGCTGTAAATTCCGCGTGGAACTGAAACGCCTCCCTCGACCACAAAGCGCTGCAAAGTGACGCTGGCCGACGGAGGCCAGTGCACCACCATTACTCCCGTTAAACCATTAAGCCCAAAGAAAACTTCACACACTCCGCAGAGCGATCCAACTACCGCAATATTCCAACTCGAAAAACTTATAAAACTAAAAACACCTGAATACTTAATCAGATTATTACCAACACTCCAATTCTCCCAATCGACAGCGTGAATCCATGCTCGGTGCGTCACTGCGCGTGGCGTTCCTTTAAATAAAGCCTTGGTATTTTGTCACAGCATGCTGCTTGCCAGTAACAGTGTCAGCCTCGTACAGGGCTGCCTGTTATCAAGGCACCCGCGCATCCGTGAAAACCAATGTTTATTTGTCGCTAAAGCACAACGCTTTTATCAGGGAAGAGACACGACTTATAGGCATCAACATGTTCCAGCACTCACACCTGCTTAAACAAAAAAAGCAGAAGTTACATATCCATCCAATATTCAAATATATAAATACCCTTCCAAAGTTGCAGTACTTTATGGAAAACCACGTATTCGCCGTGTGGGACTTCATGACACTCACCAAACGCCTGCAACATGACCTCACCGGTATGCGCCTGCCCTGGTTACCGCCAACGGACCCGCAAGCGGCTCGCCTGATCAATGAGATCGTATTGGGAGAAGAGTCGGACGCGTATCCCGGCCATGGGCACGGCAGCCACTTCGAGTTGTACCTGGAAGCCATGCGTGAAGTCGGCGCGAGCACGGCGAACATCGAGCGGTTCGTCAGCCTGCAGCGTGACGGCAACGATGCAGAAACGGCCCTGCAAAAAATCGATATCCACCCGTCCGTGGCCCGGTTCGTCAGAAGTACCCTGCAGGTTGCCCTGGACGCCCCGACGCACTGCGTGGCGGCTGCCTTTCTCCACGGGCGCGAGAGCGTCATCCCGGCGATGTTCAAGCGCATCCTGGAGGAGTGCGAGGTGCTCCATCGCCAGGCGCCCACCTTCTGCTACTACCTCAAGCGCCACATGGAGATCGACGCCCAGGAGCATGGCCCGGCGGCAACGCAATTGCTGCAACGCCTTACCCTCGGCGACCCAAGCCGCGAGCAGCAAGCCGACAGTTGCGCCCTCGGCGCCGTGGAAAGCCGCCTGGCCTTATGGGATGGGTTGCATAGGTGCCTGCCGGAGATGAGCGCATGAACCCTGCCGACTACCGCTCATTTGCCGACGACTGGGAGCGCCGCGCGACCATCCGCACACGCCCGCGGCGGCGGCTGGAAAACGATCAGAAACTGATCTACCCCCTGAGCCGACAGCCCCTGGTGCTGAGCGCAACCTTTATCGACCGATGCCCGCAGTGCCGTGATTTTGTCTTGCTGCAGACGTTCTACAAGTTCATCAACGACGTGGTGATCTTTGAAACCGAGATCGTCGACAAGACCGCACGCAGCATCGCCAAGAATCGCTTTTCGGTGCCCTTCCCGCTTGCCTGTCGCTACGACGCCATGACCGTGGTGGTGGACGAGGATTACCACGCCCTCGTCGCCCTCGATTTCATGCAACAGACCATCGAGATGACCGGGATCCCACCCCTTGAACTACCCGCGCAAATCGAGCTGAGCCGCGCCTTGCCTGCCGCACTGGCGCTGGCGCCCGAACACCTGCGCGATGCCATGGAACTGATTGCCGTGGCCATCGCCGAGAACACCGTGACCCATGACGTGGCAGCGTTTTCCAAGGACGACAGTGTCAAGCAATCCATCCGTGGGTTGATGGCCGACCACTTGTTTGACGAGGGCCGCCACGCGCTTTTCTGGACGCGCCTGGTGCGTATTTATTGGCAGTCTGCAGACGCCGCGGACCGCGACTGTATCGCCCGGATCCTGCCGGTTTTTCTCCAGCATTACCTGACCCACGACCTGCAGAAAAACTTCGACCTGCACTTGATCGAGCACCTGGATGTCAGTGACGGCACGCGCTCTGCGCTGCGCACTGAAGTGCAGGCGATGGGCTTTCCCATTACCCGCCAGCACCCGTTGATCGGCAATATCATGGGCTTCCTGAACCACAGCGGCCTGCTGCAAACGCCGAGTGTGGTTGGGGCGCTGGATGCCTTTCTTGCGGCGCCAGGAGGGCACCCATGAGGCACCTGAAGATTGGGCTGGCGGGCTTCAGCGCGGCGCTGAATGAACTGGGTGAGACATTGGCGCAATACGGTCATGGGGTGGTGCGAGCACAGGATGTCACCCACCTAGTAGACCTGCTGATTGATGACGGTAGCGAGGAGGTTCCGCCCGGCGTGACGTGCACAGCCTTGATGAGCCTGCGCGTGGGTATGGGAGCGTTGACCGACTGTGGATTGCCGGCCCTGCAGTTCAGGTGTTACGCCCACTCACGGCGACTCCTGACAACCCTGGAGGTTGCCGGAGAAGCCTGTGGCAATGGTCAACGGCTGCGTCAACACGCAGTACGCAGCCTGGTGGAGTGGGTAGCCCAACAGGTGAGTGGGTTCTCCCGGGACCCGGGCTATTTCTCGCAGGCGGCCGTCGCCTCTGATGATCCGGAACACGGCCTGCAAGCGCTCGCATCCCTGGCGTACCTGCATCGTTTTAACCTGACGGCCGATTTGGCTCTGCAGCAGCAAGCCCAGGTACCCTTGATCGAACGATTGGAAAACAGTCTGCAAACCTTCGCCGACCGGCCAGCGTTGAACATTGCCGGCAGCGGGCTGACTTACCGACAGTTGCATCGCCAGAGCCTGGCTATCCAGCACCGTCTGAGACCTCTGCTTGGGCCCCACGACACACCGCCGGTAATCGGCGTCTGCCTGGACAAATCCCTGGAGCTGTACGCCAGCATTCTCGCGGTACTCGCCTGCGGTGCGGTGTACCTGCCCCTGGAGCCGGGCCACCCGCTGCAACGCCAGCAAGCGATGCTGGAAAACGCCGGCGTCTCGGTGCTGCTGGATGATGGCAAGCATCCACTGCGGGACGGGTTTTGTGCATTGGATGTAAGTGCCGTCGACACTCCCGACACCTCGCTGCCAATGCCCCAGCGCCCCGCCATGGACGACCCTTGCATGGTGCTCCACACCTCGGGCACTACCGGCCAACCCAAGGGCGTGCTGCTCAGCCAGCACAACCTGGCCCATTTCAGCGCCTGGTTCGGGGGTCATGTGCAGCTGAGCGAACACAGCCGGGTCTTGCAGTTTTCGCCCTTGAGTTTTGACTCGTCCCTGATCGATATCTTCCCGAGCCTGATCGCGGGCGCCGAGCTGATCGTGCCCAGTGAAGACCAGCGACGCGACCCGCAGCAACTGGTGGAGTTGATCCGACAACAGCGCGTCACCCACGCCTTCCTGCCGCCGGCGCTGCTGAGCATCCTGCCGCTGGATCAACCCCTGGGCCTGGCGCACCTGATGACCGGAGGCGACGTGTGCGAGCCCTATGTCATCGAGCAGTTGGCAGGCCAGTGCCGCCTGCACAATTTCTACGGGCCCACCGAAGCCACCGTGCTGGTGACCAGCCACACGTTGCAGCCGGGCGACAGCAATCGCAACCTCGGCACGCCCATCGCCAACAGCCAGGTACTGATCCTCGACGAGCACCTGCAACCGGTGGATGAGCAGGTGTTGGGCGAACTGTACATCGCCGGTCCCGGCGTCAGCCTGGGTTACCTCAACCAGCCGCGTCAGACCGCCGAGCATTTCGTCCCCCTGGAGTTGCCCGACGGCCAGACCTTGCGGGCCTACCGCACAGGCGACCTGGCGAAGTGGACCGCTGCCGGCATCGAGTTGGTCGGGCGCCGGGATCAGCAGGTGAAGATCCGTGGGTTCCGGGTCGAACCGCAAGAGATCGAACATTGCCTGCGCAGCAGTCAGCTGTTTCGCCAAGTGGCGGTGGTGATTGACCGTGAGCGGCGAATCCTGGCTTTTGTTGCTCAGCCCGAAACACAAGACGCCCTGCCTGCACTGACGCAGCATGCCCGGCAAACACTGCCGGACTATTTGCGGCCAACCCTGTGCACGGAACTTGCGAGCATGCCGTGCACCCCCAACGGAAAGGTCGACCGCCAGGCATTGCTGGCGTTACCGACTCCAACGCTGCCGGCCATCATTCACGGCGAACCGCACACGCCCATGCAAGTGCAGTTGCTCAACCTGTGGAGCGAGTTGCTGGGCATGCCGGTCACGCAGCTGTCGGCCGACGAGAGCTTCTTCAATCTTGGCGGCCATTCCATCCTGCTGTCGACGATGCTGCTGCGTATCCGCGAGCAGTTCGGGCGCAGCCTCTCCCTCAGCCGGTTTTTTGAAACCCCCACGGTTCGTACCCTCGCTACGCTGATGGGGGACGACGCACCACCCGAAGCACCGACCGGCCAGGCTACCCGGGATGCGCTGCGTGAGCTGCATGTGCAGGCATTGCCGGCTGAACAGGCGGGCGAACGTCGCCGGGTGATCGTGACCGGGGCCAACAGTTTTCTCGGGGTGCATATCGTCGAGGCACTGTTGGCCGAGGGTGCACTTGAAGTGGCGTGCCTGGTGCGCGAACGGCCCGGACATTCGGCGACCGCGAGGTTTGCCGAGGCCCTGCGAGAGTACCGTCTGGAACACCTGGACCTGAGCCGGGTGCAGGTGTATGCCGCCGACATCAGCCAGCCGCGTCTTGGCCTGTCGAGTGAGGTGTATGACTACCTCGCCGGGGAGTTCGGCGTGTTGGTGCACAACGCCGCCCACGTCAATCATGTGATGGATTACGCCACCCTGGCCAAGGACAACGTCGAACCGGTGCTGGAATGCCTGCGCCTGTGTGAAACCCGGTGCAAGAAGGTCTTCAATTTTATCTCGACGCTGTCGGCCGCCAGCAGTATCGACGCACATGGCCAGGTACTCGAAAACCCCGCCGCGGCCACCCCGCCGCTCTACATCCAGAATGGCTACAACCTGTCCAAATGGGTTGCCGAACGCTTGCTGGGACGCGCCGCAGCGCAAGGTGCCTGGGTCAATATCCATCGCCCGGGGAACATCAGCTTCAACAGCCGCAGCGGAGTCTGCGAGCCACAGAAGAATCGCCTGATGTTGATGCTCAAAGGTTCACTCCAACTGGGCCTGGTGCCGCACCTTGAGTTGAATTTCGACCTGATGCCGGTGGACTTTCTCGCCCGGTTTATTGCGTTCCAGAGCAGCCGCTGCCGTGCTGGAGGGACGGTGTTCAACCTGCATAACCCGCAGCCCCTGAGCTGGGAAACCTACGTCGACGCCTTTCGCCAGGCAGGCCACGCATTCGAGCTGGTGAGCGTGGCTCACTGGCAACGTCACCTGCACACAGTGGACAGCCGCAATGCGCTGTTCGGCGTACTGGGCTTCTACCTCAACGGGGTAGGCGAGGACATCGGCGATACCTCGATGATCCGCCATGACAACGCACGACGCGGCGTCGAGCAGATGGGCGGACGCTACCCCGAAAAAAATCCGGCGCTGTTACGCAAGGGCTGCGAGTACCTGCGCAGCACCGGTTTCCTGTGACCAGGCTCTCAATTGAAGGAAGACCTTATGAAACCCGATACGTTGATTCGCAACCCTCGCGGCAAACCTGTGGTGTCCTCAGTTGTGGTTGCCTGTGATGCAGCCAGTGCGTGGGCGGTGGTCGGTGACTTTGGCGGATTTGATCGATTCATCCCCGCCTTGTCCCACATCGAAATCACTGGTGCGGGCGCGGGATCGCTGCGCAAGAAGTTCTTCCACGATGGACACCTGGTGGTGGAGCAACTCAACAGCCGCGACGAGCAGGCCATGCGCATGACCTGGACCACGATCTACAACACCTTGGGCGTAGCACGGTTGTGGGCCGCCATGGATGTCGAACCGTTGGGAGCAGGATCCTCACGGGTGACCTGGACGATCATCGCCGAGCCGGTTGAACCTGGCGCGGAGGGATTTGAGCCGTTTGTGCAGGCATTCGCCGACGGTGCGCTGGCGAATGTGCGAGCGATGTTTGGCTAAAGGAGACAGGAGCGAGCAGGCTCGCTCCTGTGTGTTCATCGATCAGATTTTGAAACTGTCGACCAACTGCTTCAGGCGGTTGGCCTGTTGAGACAAGGCGTCGCAATCCTTCAAGGTTTCGTTGAGGTTGGCCACGCCCTGCTGGTTCAGCAGGTTGATCTGGTTGATGTCGACGTTGAGGGTTTCCACCACGGCGGTCTGTTCCTCGGTGGCGGCCGCTACCGACTGGTTCATCCCGTCGATCTCGACGATCCGCTGCGTCACGCTGACCAGGCGCTCACCGGCCTGGTTGGCGACCTCGACGCTTTCTTCACTCGAGGTCTGGCTGGCGTTCATCGTGGTCACGGCCTCACGCGAGCCAATCTGCAGCGAGGTGATCATTTTGTGGATCTCTTCTGCCGACTCCTGGGTGCGGTGCGCCAGGTTGCGTACTTCATCCGCCACCACGGCAAACCCACGCCCGGCCTCACCGGCACGTGCCGCTTCAATCGCGGCGTTGAGGGCCAACAGGTTGGTTTGCTGGGAGATGCCTTTGATCACGTCCAGGATGTGGCCGATGTTGTCGGTGCTGGCGTTCAGGGTTTCAATCTGCGTGCAGGACAGGCTGATTTTTTGCGAAAGCTCCGACATCGCCAGGATGGTTTTCTCAACCACCTTGCGCCCATCATCGGCCTGCTCACTGGCACCGCTGGCGTGTTGCGAAGCATCAGCGGCGTTGCGCGCGATTTCCTGCGTGGCGGCCCCCAGTTCGTTGATCGCTGCGGCCACGCTGTTGGTGCGCGCGCTTTGTTCGTCGGAACCGATGATCGACGCGTTGGACGAGGCCATTACTCGCTGGGACAGGTCGTGCACCTGGCGCGTCGCCGAGGAAACTTCGGAAATCGACGCGTGAATACGCTCGACGAATTGGTTGAAGGCACTGCCCAAGTCACCGAACTCGTCTTTGCTTTCCACTGTCAGGCGGCGGGTCAGGTCACCCTCGCCCTGAGCGATGTCCTGCATGGCGCGGCCCATGGTGGTCAGCGGGCGCATCAAGACCTGGATCAGGACGCTCAGGAACACGGCAATGGCGGCAACCGCAATGAACATGGCGATCAATGCCGAGGTACGGAACTTACCCAGCGGTGCGTAGGCTTTGTCTTTGTCGATCGACAGGCCGATGTACCAGTCGGCATTCGGCAACCCGCTGATCGGGGTGAAGGACAAAATCCGTTCCTGGCCATTCAAGACCACTTCCTGGCTGAGCTTCTCGATGCGCACGTTGGTGCCCGGGTAGATGTCCTTGAGGTTCTTCATCACCTGGTCCTGGTCCGGGCTGACAATCACCTGACCATCACCGCTGACCAGGAATGCATGGCCGATGCCGCCGAAATCCACCGAGTTGATGATCTTCACCAGGGTTTGCAGGCTCAGGTCACCGCCGACCACGCCAAGCAGTTCGCCATTCTTTTTCACCGGCATCGCGATGGTCACGATCAGCCCGCCTACCGCAGCCATGTAGGGCGGTGTAAGCATGGTCTTGTCGGCTGCGACAGCTTGCTTGTACCAGGGACGCTGACGCGGATCGTAGCCATCGGGCATTTTGGCGTCGGGACGCTGGGTGAACACGCCGTTGGTGGAACCGACGTAGGTGAACTGGAAGTTGGAGGTAAATGCCGACTGGTCGACCAACCCCGGAAGATCGGCAGAGCTGCCTTGATGGGCCACGTTTTGCGCGAGGCTTTCCAGTACCAGCACCCGCCCGCTGAGCCAGTTCTGCACGCTGCTGGCGGTGAGTTCACCGGATTGCTGAATGGACGACTCCAGGTTTTGCCGGATGGTATTGCGCTGCAAGTAGTCGTTGTAGAACGTGAATAACGCGAAGGCCAGAACCACTACGCCTGACGCGGCCAACAGAATTTTATGACTGAACTTGAGATTCATTTCATTGACTTCTTTTTGCCAAAAGGGGGTGAGCGTGCCGGATGCAACATTCCATGTAACGGTATAGGCAGACTCTGCGACTGCTCTATTTCGGTGCACGCATGGCTCGTCAGGCTTTCGGCCAAGGCAGGATAAATCTTAGGAATTTGTGAGAAGCATCTGCTTTTAATGTCAGAAACCGACCAGTGGTAGCGCTCTAACGTCAGGAGTTGCAAAATTTTTCAGGCTTGTCGACAATGCGACTAATTATCATTTGTGACGCTTTGCCAGGCCGTGTGAATGCCCTCATCCGAGTACGCAGTACAGACGCTTTACAGCAACCATCATGGCTGGCTGAACACTTGGCTGCGCAGCCGTCTGGGTAACGCAGCGGATGCGGCGGACCTGGCCCAGGACACGTTCGTGCGGCTGCTGCAAAAAACCGAACGTTTCGAACTCAAGGCCCCTCGCGCTTTCCTGCGCACTATCGCGCGGGGCCTGGTGATCGATCATTGGCGTCGCGAAGAAATCGAGCGCGCCTACCTGGAGTCCATCGCGCATTTGCCCGAAGCCTTGGCGCCGAGTGCTGAAGAACGTGCGTTGATTCTGGAATTGCTGGAGTCCATCGCCCGGCTTCTGGACGGACTCAAGCCCAAGGTACGCAAGGCGTTTCTACTGGCTCAATGCGACGGCCTGACTTACAAGCAGATTGCGCAGCAGATGGGTGTATCACTGCGTTCGGTGGAGCGCTATGTCGCCGAGGCGCTTTATCACTGTTATGTGCTGCGGTATGAGGCATGACCTCGATGGATAACACCGCGCGCGCAGGAATCGACCCGCAGGTGGTCAAGCAGGCCATCAGCTGGATGCTGCGTCTGCGTAACAATCGCGCCAATGTCCGCCTGAAGGCGCAGTGCGAGCACTGGCGCGAGGCTCATCATGAACACGAGTTGGCCTGGCAACGCGTGCAGGCACTGCAGCATGAATTAAGCAGCCAGTTGGCGGCGATTCCCGGGGCCCATGTGGCGCTGGAGAACAGTGCCCAGCGCCTTGGGCGCCGGCAGGCATTGAAGGTATTGTCCGGCGTGCTGTTGATGGGTTCGGCGGCCTGGGTCAGCCGAGACCTCACCGGCTGGCAGCGTTGGACCTCTGACCTGGCTACCACCACTGGCGAACGCCGTAGCGTGCAACTACCGGATGGCACGCGCCTGCAGCTCAATACCGATAGCGCAGTGGACCTCGACTTCAACCCGCAACAACGCTTGATCACATTGGTGCGTGGGGAAATCCTGGTGACCTGCGGCGCCGCGGCGACCGCCCCCCTGCTGGTTCGCACCCGCCATGGTTTGTTCGAAGGAATAGACGGGCGATTTGTGGTGCGCCAGGACAGCGATTGCACACGTCTGAGCGTCGCGTCAGGCAACGTGGCGATTCATTCACCGCATACCGCCGACGGGCTTTTTACTCAAGTGCATGCAGGAGAAAGCTACCTGGTGCGTCAGAATGCGGCCGCTCTGGCACCGCCTTCGGATATGGATACAGGGGCCTGGGCCGACGGATTGATCGTCACCCGCAACATGCGTCTTGCCGATTTCCTGGCGGAGGTGGGGCGCTATCGCCATGGTTATCTGGGCTGCTCGAGCGATATCGCAGATTTGCGCTTGTCTGGTGTTTTTCGCCTGGAGGACACCGAGAAACTATTGGCGATCCTTCCGCAGACGCTGCCTGTGCGCCTGCGCTATCGCACCCGCTGGTGGGTGAGCCTGGAGCGTCAGGCCTGATTATTTTTGGCGTGCCTGATTTATTTTTGGCGGCTTTTTTCCGTGAGTCCGGCTTAGACAGTAAGCAATTCAATCTGCCTTCAGCGACCTCTACGGATCTCGATAATGACTGTGCGTTTTTTCAGCAACTCTCCCTCTTCCTACCCTTTGCTCGGCAAAGCCGTACGCGCAGCATTGCTGTCGACCACGATGAGCATCGGCTTGCTGCCAGTGGCCGGTGTCGCGGCTGATAGCGGGGTCGAACGTATCAGCCAGCGCTATGACATCCCGGCAGGCGCGCTGAGCGATGTGCTCAATCAGTTTGCCCGTCAGGCAGGCATCACCCTTTCCAGCACGCCTGCGCAGACTCAGGGCCGCCAGTCTCCCGGACTGCACGGGGAGTACTCGGCCGAACAGGGCCTGAGCCAATTGCTCAACGGCTCAGGCTTGCAGGCGCAGGCGCAGGACGACGTGAGTTTCGTGTTGCAGGTCCAGCCCGAGAGCGAGGCGCTGACCTTGCCGACCACCGACATCAAAGGCTTCGCCCTG
This sequence comes from Pseudomonas sp. P7758, assembly GCF_013386485.1. Taxonomy (NCBI): domain Bacteria; kingdom Pseudomonadati; phylum Pseudomonadota; class Gammaproteobacteria; order Pseudomonadales; family Pseudomonadaceae; genus Pseudomonas; species Pseudomonas sp. P7758. The sequence continues at coordinate 30,086 of NZ_JACARS010000104.1, forward strand.
GGTAATGCCCTGGGCAGCATGGAAGGCTACAACGCGACCCACAGCCAGATCGCCACCAAGACCAGTACCGCGCTGCTGGAAACGTCTCAGACGGTTTCAGTGGTGACCCGCGAGCAGATGGACGACCAAGGCTCGCAAACCGTTGCCCAGGCCATGCGTTACACCCCTGGCGTGCTGACCAACCCTTATGGCGCCACTCACCGCTATGACTATGTGGCGATGCGTGGTTTCAACGACGGTTCGGTGGATAACATCTACCTGGACGGTTTGAAATCCATGGGTGACAGCGGAACCTACAGCACCATGCAGGTGGACCCGTATTTCCTCGAGCGCGTAGATATCCTCAAAGGACCGTCATCGGTGCTCTACGGGCGCAGCTCGCCGGGTGGGCTGGTGGCGTTGACCAGCAAGAAGCCATTGTTTGAGCCATACCATCAGGTCCAGGCCACGATAGGTTCCCAAGGGCAGCGAGGCATGGGTTTCGACTTCAGCGGCCCGGTGGATGACGACAAGCGCATTGCTTACCGACTGACCGGTCTTGCAGACAAGTCCGACACGCAATTCGACCATGCCAAGGAAAAACGCTACGCGCTGGCACCCACCTTGAGCATCGACTTTACCGATGACACGTCCCTCACACTCCAGGCTTACCTGCAGCATGACCCCGACGGTGGCTACCACGGAGGCATGCCGGCAGATGGCGCGCTGCATCAGCGCAACGGCCAGCGGATCTCCAATCACTTCTTCGAAGGCGAACCGGGCATTGATGGGTACAAGCGTGATCAACAGTCGTTCGGCTATCAGTTCGAGCATCGCTTCAATGATGTTTTCACGGCGCGGCAGAACTTTCGGTATCTGGACTCCAAGGTCCGGCTGGACCAGGTGTATGCCTATGGCTGGACCACGCCCACCAGTAATGAGCTGAATCGCTACTACTCAGGCGGTGACGAAAAGCTGCATGCGTTCATCATCGACAACATGCTGCAGGCTGAATTTTTTACCGGCGCGACCAAGCATACGGTGTTGATGGGGGCGGACTATCAGCGGCGCAAAACCGTCGTGGACTGGAGCAGCGGCTCTCTTGCGCCAATCAATGCGTTCAACCCGGTGTATGGCAATTCCGAGATCAGCTATTACAGCCCAACCAGTTATCTGCGCCGGCTCGAGCAGACCGGCGTTTACCTGCAAGACCTGATTGAGATGGACAAGTGGCGGTTCTCCCTCGGGCTGCGTCAGGACTGGGTTGAGACCTCCGATGAAAATCGCATTGCCGAAGCGGGACGACCGCTGGGCACAGAGATCAGTGATAAACGTACCAAACTGACCGGCCGGGCCGGAGCGCTCTACTTGTTTGATAACGGTCTCGCGCCCTACGTCAGCTATTCCGAATCCTTCAACCCGAACTCCTATTCGGACAGTGCCGGCAATCCCCTTGCACCTACCGACGGCACCCAGTGGGAAGTCGGCTTGAAGTATCAGCCGCCGGGTACCGACAATTTGTTCACGGCCTCGCTGTTCCGCATCGACCAGGAAAACCTGGCGACCAAACTGCCGCAGGAAAACTTCTATCGCGCGGTCGGCGCTGTGCGCTCCCAGGGCCTGGAGCTGGAGGCGCATGTGCAGTTGACCGACCATCTCAAATTGTTGGGCAGCTATACCTTCACCGATATCGAGTATTCGAAGTCGATGGTCAGCACGCTGAGTACTGCGGACAACGTGATCGAGAACAAGGGGAACTCGCCGACGCAGGCGCCGCGTCATATGGCGTCGGTATGGGCAGACTACAAGTTCGATAGCGGTGCACTGGATGGCCTGCGACTCGGTGGTGGTGTTCGTTATGTCGGCTACAGCTGGGCAGATGCGGAAAACACCATGAAGGTGCCCGCCTACACGCTGTTTGACGCCTCGATGGGTTATGACCTTGGCAAGGTGGGACTGAAGGGTGTGGATGTACGCCTGAATGCCAACAACCTGACGAACGAGTCTTACGTGGCGTCGTGTGCCAGTTTGAACTTCTGCTACCTGGGTGAAGAGCGCAACGTCAGTGCGACGGTGAGCTACCAGTTCTAATCCCTCTCGATTCATACAAAGCCAGTTCCTGATTCCAGGCGCTGGCTTTGTCGTCTTTGCAGGAAATTTTTATGCGCGCATTGCTGGTTTTACTTCATCGCTACATCGGGTTGGCAACGGCGTTGTTTCTGATGATGACGGGACTCACGGGCAGCCTTCTGGCGTTTAACCATGAGTTGGATGAATGGCTCAATCCCGGCTTTTATGGAGCAACGGCCAAAGGTTCGGCATTGCCGCCAGGTGAACTGGTGGACACGTTGCAGGGGCAGCATCCCAAACTGCAAGTCTGGTACATGGAGTATCCACAAGAGGCCGGTCATACCGCGATGCTGGCGGCAGTTGCGAGAAACGATCCGGCGACGGGCAAACCCTTTGAGGAGCCCAACCAGGTCTTTTACCTGGATCCGGTCAGCGGCGAAGAAATGGGCCGGCGTGTTTGGGGGGCTTGCTGCTTTCAGCGCGAGAACTTCATTCCGTTCATTCTGGAATTTCACTACAACCTGACACTGCCGGGTAATTGGGGTTTGTGGCTGATGGGACTGGTGGCGATCGCATGGGTGTTCGATTGTTTTATCGCGCTGTGGCTGACCCTGCCGAGAGGTAAACCGTTCTGGAAGAAGTGGTTCACGGCGTGGAAGATCAAGGGCGGCCACGCTTACCGGCTGAACTTCGACCTGCATCGTGCAGGCGGGTTATGGCTTTGGCTGTTGTTGCTGCCGATTGCAGTCAGCAGCGTCGCGATGAATTTGCCGAGCCAGGTGTTCAAGCCTGCCGTCTCGCTGTTCTCACCGGTTGAGCCTAGCGTCTATGAGGCCCGTGGCGGGTTACCCGCCGAGCAATTGGGCGTGACACAACTGAGTTATCAACAGGCCTATGAGCGGGCGCTGGAGGAAGGCAAGCGGCTGGGACTGACGGCGGCGATTGGAGAGCTTTACTACAGCTTTGAGTACAACTTTTATGGGGCGGGTTTTGGACAACATGATACCGAGGCCCATGGGAAATCCTGGTTGTTTTTCCACGGGACGGATGGGCGTTTACTGGGGCAGGAACTAGCAGGGCAAGGTACGTTGGGAGAGCGCTTTTATCGGCTGCAACTGCCGATCCATGGGGGCAGGATCATCGGGGTGACGGGTCAGGTGCTGATTGCGCTGCTGGGAGCTGTGATCGCGATGTTGTCTGCTACCGGGATCTATATATGGTGGCGCAAGTTAATGGCCAGGCGAAGCAGTAAGGCACGCAAAGGGTGAGCCGGTCCTAGTTGTTTGCCCAGCCCTTAAACGACAAAACCCCTGTCTGCGCTAGCAGACAGGGGTTTCGGAATTCAATCTTGACGATGACCTACTCTCACATGGGGAAACCCCACACTACCATCGGCGATGCATCGTTTCACTGCTGAGTTCGGGATGGGATCAGGTGGTTCCAATGCTCTATGGTCGTCAAGAAATTCTGTGTACCAGACCGTTGCGTTCGCAACGTGCCGGTGAAAATCATGGACTTCTACATAAACAAAACCCCTGACTGCATAAGCAATCAGGGGTTCTGGAATTTAATCTTGACGATGACCTACTCTCACATGGGGAAACCCCACACTACCATCGGCGATGCATCGTTTCACTGCTGAGTTCGGGATGGGATCAGGTGGTTCCAATGCTCTATGGTCGTCAAGAAATTCGAGTACTGAGTCGTGGCCAGCT